>NZ_JBYTEP010000042.1:0-39118 GCF_058792015.1 Cellulomonas sp. EB106-03-03-XG116 | reverse complement strand
CGCTGCGGGGGCGTCACGCCTGCTCCGCCTCCGGGGCGGTGCCGGGGGTGCGGTCGCCGACGGGGCCGGCCGCGCCGTCGGACGGCACGTCGGAGGCCGGCACGTCGGAGGCCGGCACGTCGTCGGCCGGCACCTCGTCGGCCTCGCCGGCACCCGCGCCCGCCAGCGCCGCCAGCACGACCGCGCCGAGCTCGGTCACGTCGCCGGCGCCCACGGTCAGCACCAGGTCGCCGGGCGCGGCCGCGGCGGCCACGGCCCGCGCCGCCTCGTGCCGGTCCGCGACGAACCGCGCGCGCCCGGGCGTGGGCACCCGCTGCACGATCGTGTCGCCCGAGACCTCGGGGTCCGGGTCCTCGCGCGCCGCGTACACGTCGGTGACGACGACGGTGTCGGCGAGGTCGAGCGCCGCGCCGAACTCGGTCGCGAACGTCCGGGTGCGGGAGTACAGGTGCGGCTGGAACAGCACGTGCACCGCGCCGTCGCCGGCGACGCCCCGGGCGGTGCGCAGCAGCGCGGCGACCTCGGTCGGGTGGTGCGCGTAGTCGTCGACGACCCGCACGCCCGCCGCGGTGCCCCGGTCCTCGAACCGCCGGCCGGTGCCCCGGAACTCCCCCAGCCCGTCGGCGACGGCGGCCGGGTCGGCGCCCACGGCCCACGCCGCGAGGTAGGCGGCGGCGGCGTTCGCGGCGTTGTGCTCGCCGGGGACGGCGAGCGCGAGGTCGGCGCCGGGCACCTCGGCCGACCGGGAGGTGAGCGTGGTGCGCCAGGT
The DNA here is from genome assembly GCF_058792015.1 of Cellulomonas sp. EB106-03-03-XG116. Lineage (NCBI taxonomy): Bacteria > Bacillati > Actinomycetota > Actinomycetes > Micrococcales > Cellulomonadaceae > Cellulomonas > Cellulomonas sp. EB106-03-03-XG116. Next base: position 38,349 of record NZ_JBYTEP010000042.1, on the reverse strand, counting down.
GCCGCCCGCGGCGACCACCGGGCCGACGACGAGGTCCGGCCCGAGCTCGCCGATCGAGGCGTCCGTGCCGTAAGTGAGCACCCGCACCCCGCGCCGGGTCAGCCGCTCGCCGACCTCGGCCACCAGGCGCGCGGCGCCGGGGTCGTCGAGGCACGCGACCAGCGCGCCGCCGTCGAGCACCCGGTCGGCGAACGCCGCGAACGCGGCCTCGAACGCCTCGGTGGTGCCGTAGTGGTCCAGGTGGTCGGGCTCGACGTTCGTGACGATCGCGACCGCGGGCGCGTAGGCCAGGAACGAGCCGTCCGACTCGTCGGCCTCGGCCACGAACGCCTCGCCGGCGCCGGTCCGGTAGCCGGGGGTCGCGCCCTCGGGGGTCAGCACGGTGCCGCCGATCGCGTACGACGGGTCGAGCACGTCGTCCGCGCGGCCGGCCGCGGTCAGCGCCGTGGCCACCATCGCGGAGGTCGTCGTCTTGCCGTGCGCGCCGGCGACCGCGATGCCGATGCGGCCGGCCATGAGCGCGGCCAGCGCCTCGGAGCGGTGCAGCACCGGCAGGCCGCGCTCGCGCGCCCGGGCCAGCTCCGGGTTGGTCTCGCGGATGGCGCTCGACAGCACGACCGAGTCGACGTCCTCCACGTGCGCGGCGTCGTGGCCGACGTGCACGGTGACGCCCGCGGCGCGCAGGCCGTCCAGCGCCGGCCCCTCCTTGGCGTCGGAGCCCGAGACGGTCAGGCCGCGCGCGGCCAGCAGGCCGGCGACCGCGGACATGCCGGCGCCGCCGACGCCGACCAGGTGCACCCGGCCGAGGTCCGCCAGCGCGCCGACGGGCGCGGCACCGTCCCGCGGGCCGGACTCGCCCGAGCCCACTCCCGCGACGACGGGGGTCGCCACCGTGAGCGGCGCCGGGTCCGTGCCGCCGACCCCCGGCGCGTCGTCGTCCCCGGGCTCCTCGGGGCCGTCGACCCCGTCCGGCTCCGCACCGGCCGCCTCCGCCGCGACCCGCTCGGCCTCGGCCCGCTCGGCGGCGAGCCGGTCCTGCTCCGCGCGCTCGGCCCGCTCGGCCTCCTGCGCCGCCGCCCGCTCGGCCGCCGCGCGCTCCGCCTCGGCGCGCTCCGCCGCGAGCCGCTCGCCCTCGGCGAGCGCGTCCTCGACCAGGTCGGCGACCCGCCCGGCGGCGTCCGGCACGCCGACCCGCGCGGCCGCCGCGCCCATCTCCCGGCGCCGGTCGGCCGCCTCGGGCGCGAGCAGCGGCAGCAGGTTCGCCGCGATCCACTCCCCCGTCAGCGCCTCGTCCGCCACCAGCACGCCGCCGCCCTCGGCGACGACCGGCTGCGCGTTGAGCCGCTGCTCGCCGTTGCCGACCGGCAGCGGCACGTACACCGCGGGGATGCCGAGCGCCGCGAGCTCGCTCACGGTGCCCGCCCCGGACCGGCAGACCACGAGGTCGGCGACCGCCAGCGCCTGCTCCATCTCCGCCAGGTACTCGCGCACGTGGTACCGCTCCGCGCCGGGCACGCCGCGGACCGCCGCGCGCACGTCCTCGGCCTTGCCCCCGCCGGTGAGGTGCAGCACCTCGGCGCCGGTGGCGAGGATCGCGCGCGCCTGCGCGGCGACCGCGCGGTTCACGGACAGCGCGCCGAGCGAGCCGCCGGTGACCAGCAGCGTGACGCGCTCGGGGTCGAAGCCGAGCTCGGCCGCGGCGCGGCGCCGGGTCGCCTCGGCGTCCGCCGCGCGCTCCGCCAGCAGGTCGGCGATCTCCGGGCGCAGCGGCAGGCCGGTGACCTGCGCGCGCGGCAGCCGGGTCCCCGGGAACGTCACGGCGACGGCGACCGCGCGGCGCGCGCCCAGCCGGTTCGCGAGGCCCGCGCGGGCGTTCTGCTCGTGCACGACGACCGGCACGCCCCGCGACCGCGCGGCCAGGTAGGCGGGCGTGGACACGTACCCGCCGAAGCCGACGACCGCGCCGGCGCCGAGCTCGTCGATCGCGGCGCCCGCGGCGTCGACGGCCTCGCGCAGCAGCCGCGGCAGCCGCACCCAGTCCAGCGTGGGCCGGCGCGGGAGCGGGACCTTCGGCACCACGAACATCTCGAGCCCGCGCTCCGGCACCAGCCGCGCCTCCAGGCCCTCGGCGGTGCCCAGCGCGGCGACCCGCAGCTCGGGGTCCCGCGCGCGCAGCTCCTCCGCCACCGCCAGCAGCGGGTTCACGTGCCCGGCCGTGCCCCCGCCGGCGAGCAGGACCGCGCGCGGACGGGGCTCGGCGCCCTCCGCCGGGCCGGTGGGGGCGTCGGGTGCGGTCACGGTGTCCTCCGGGGTCACGGGCAGGCGGGTCGGGCGCGGCGGGTGGCCGCTCAGGTCGGGGTGGGGCGCGCGCGGTGCCGGGTCGCGGCGGCGCGGCGGCGGTCAGGCACGGGTGCGGCCGATCACGGCGAGCGACCGGCGCACGACGCTCGGCCGGGCGGCGAGCGCCTCCGCGGCGCCGGGCTCGGTGCGGGCGAACGAGATGACGACGCCGAGCGCGACGAGCGTGGTGATCAGCGCCGAGCCGCCCGCGGACACCAGCGGCAGCGGCACGCCGATGACCGGCAGCAGGCCGACGACCACGCCCATGTTCACCAGCGCCTGGCCGATGATCCACGCCGCGACGCCGCCGGTGACGATCTGGGCGAACGGGTCGCGGTGCCGGGCGATCACCCGGAACATCGCGAACGCCAGCACGCCGAACAGCGCGAGCACCAGGAGCGTGCCGATCAGGCCGAGCTCCTCGCCGATGATCGCGAAGATGAAGTCGTTGTGCGCCTCGGGCAGGTACGACCACTTCTCGCGGCTCTGGCCCAGGCCGAGCCCGAACCAGCCGCCGGTGGCCAGGGCCTGCATGCCGTGCATCGTCTGGTAGCAGCCCGCGGTGACGTCGCACTCGCCGGTGAACCAGTTCATGATCCGGTCGACGCGGCTCTGGCTGACCGTGGCGAGCAGCGCGACGCCCACGGCCGCCGCGATCCCGGCGCCCGCGAAGATCCGCATCGGCACCCCGGCGACGAACAGGGCGCCGGCCACCAGGATCAGCATGATGATCGCCGTGCCGAGGTCGTGGCCGAGCAGCACCATGCCGACGGCGCCGCCCGCGACCGGCAGCGCCGGGACCGCCGCGTGCTTCCAGTCGTCGAACAGCGGCTGCTTGCGCGCGAGGATCATCCCGAGCCAGACCACCAGGGCGAGCTTGAGCGCCTCCGAGGGCTGCGCGGAGAACCCGCCGACGAAGATCCAGCCGGTGTTGCCGCCCTTGCCGCGGCCGAGCGGCGTGTAGACGAGCAGCTGCGCGAACAGGCCGAGGCCGAGCAGCGGCCACGCGAGCTTGCGGTAGGTCCCCGGCCGGATCCGCGAGGCGAGCCACATGAGCGGCAGGCCCATCAGCGCGTACTGGGCCTGGCTGAAGAACACCGCGTACGGCGAGCCGCCGGAGGCCAGGGACTCGACCGACGACGACGACAGCACCATGACCAGCCCGAGGACGAGCAGCAGCATGCTGGCGCCCACGAGCAGGTAGTAGCTCGTGACCGCGCTGTTCCACTGCCCGAGGCGGGAGGGGGCGCGCGGCGTCGTGGCGCCGGGAGCCGGGGCGGCGGTCGTCTGGGCCACTCCGGGGTCACCCCCTCGGGTGCAGGGCGCGCACCTCGGCGGCGAACGCCTCGCCGCGGGCGGCGTACGAGGCGAACTGGTCCATCGAGGCGGACGCGGGTGCGAGCAGGACCGTGGTGCCGGCCGCGGCCCGGGTCTCCGCCAGGCGGCGGGCCTCGGACACGGCGCGGGACATCACGGACCCAGTGTCACCGGGATCCACGCGGACGACGGGGACCTGCGGCGCGTGTCGGGCGAGCGCGTCGGCGAGCGGCGCGGCGTCCACCCCGATGAGCACCACCGCGTGCAGCCGGTCCGCGCGCCAGGCGACGAGCTCGTCGAAGGTGGCGCCCTTGGCGAGGCCGCCGGCGACCCACACGACGCTGCCCTCGGCGAAGGACGCGAGGGAGGCGGCCGCGGCGTGCGCGTTGGTGGCCTTGGAGTCGTCGACGTACCGGACCCCGTCCAACTCGGCGACGGTGGCGATCCGGTGGGCCCCGGGCGCGTAGGCGCGCAGGCCCGCCCCGACGGCCTCGGGCGGCACGCCGTGCGCGAGCGCGAGCGCCGCGGCGGCCAGGGCGTTCTGCACCACGTGCGGCGCGAGCCCGTCCGGGCCGGCGAGGTGCGCCAGGTCGTCGAACGTCGCGAGCTCGGCGGCGTGCGTGTGCCGCAGCGCCGCGAACCCGCGGTCGACCAGCATCCGGTCGACCAGCCCGACCTGCCCGACCCCGGGCGAGCCGAGCGTGAACCCGACCGCCACCGCGCCGTCGGCCACCTCGGCCTCGCGGACCAGGTCCTCGGTCGTGCGGTCGGCCGCGTTGTACACGCAGGCGACCTCGACGCCGGTGTAGATCCGGCCCTTGTCGGCCGCGTACGCGTCGAGGGAGCCGTGCCAGTCGAGGTGGTCGGCGGCGACGTTGAGCACGGCCGCGGCCTGCGCGGCCATCGACTCGGTGTGGTGCAGCTGGAACGACGACAGCTCGACCGCCAGCACGTCGAACGCGGGGTCGGTCGCGGCGAGGACCACGGGGGTGCCGACGTTGCCGACCGCCGCGGTGCGCCGGCCCGCGGCCTGCAGCACGGACGCGAGCATCTCGACCGTCGTGGTCTTGCCGTTCGTGCCCGTCACGGCCAGCCAGGGCGCCGGGCCGTCGCCGGTGTCCCGGTCGACGCGCAGCCGCCAGGCCAGCTCGACCTCGCTCCACACCGGCACGCCGGCCGCGCGGGCGGCGGCGAGCAGCGGGTGGGCCGGCGGCCAGCCGGGCGAGGCGACGACCACGTCGGCCGCCGCGAGACCGTCCCCCGCGAGGAACGCGGCCACGTCGCGGACGTCGGCGTCCTCCGCCCGGTCGTCGACGGTCGTCACCCGGGCGCCGAGGCCGGCCAGCACGTCGCGCGCGGCCCGCCCGGACACGCCGAGCCCGGCGACGACGACCCGCGCCCGGCCCAGACCCTCGGCCCCACTCAGGTCGGCAACCACGGTCAGCCCGTCACCCACTCCGCGTAGAAGATCCCGATGCCCAGCGACACGAACAACCCGGCGATCAGCCAGAACCGGATCACGATCGTGACCTCGCCCCACCCCGACAGCTCGAAGTGGTGGTGCAGCGGCGCCATCTTGAACACCCGCTTGCCGGTCATCTTGAAGAAGCCGATCTGGATGACGTCCGACAGCACGATGATGACGAACAGGCCGCCGATGATCGCGGCGAGCACCTCGGTGCGGGTCACGATCGACATGCCGGCGAGCGCGCCGCCGAGGGCGAGCGACCCGGTGTCGCCCATGAAGATCTTGGCCGGGCTGGCGTTCCACCACAGGAAGCCGAAGCACGCGCCCGTGACGGCCGCGGCGACCACCGCCATGTCCAGCGGGTCGCGGGTGGCGTAGCACTTGAGGTTCTCCGCGAGCCCGCAGCGCTGGTTGAACTGCCAGACGCAGACGATGACGTACGCGCCGAACACGATCAGCGACGAGCCGGTGGCCAGGCCGTCGAGCCCGTCCGTGAGGTTCACGGCGTTCGACCAGGCGGTGATGAGGAAGTTCGCCCAGATCACGAACAGGATCGCGCCGATGGTCGCCCCGGCGAAGGCCAGGTCCAGGCCGGTGTCCCGGATGAACGAGATGCTGGTGGACGCCGGCGTGCGCAGCGTGGCGTCGGGGAACTGCAGCGCCAGCACCGCGAACGTGATGCCGACGAAGCCCTGGCCGACGATCTTCCACCGCGCCGACAGCCCGAGGCTGCGCTGCCGGGAGATCTTGATGTAGTCGTCGAGGAAGCCGACGACGCCCAGGCCGGTCATGAGGAACAGCACGAGCAGCGCGGACGCGCTCGGCAGGTTCCCGGTGACCAGGGCCGCGACGCCGAACCCGACCAGCGTGGCCCCGATGATGACGACGCCGCCCATGGTCGGCGTCCCGCGCTTCGTGTAGTGCGCGGTCGGACCGTCCTGGCGGATGAACTGGCCGTACTGCTTGGTGACCAGGAAGTTGATGAACAGCGGGGTGGCGAGCAGCGCGACGACCATCGCGACGCCGCCGGCGACGAGGACGGAGATCATGCCCGCACCCCCGCGTCCGTCAGCAGGTCGCCCAGGCGCCACAGGCCGGCGCCGTTCGACGCCTTGAGCAGCACCACGTCGCCCGCGCGCAGCTCCCGCTCGAGGAACGCGGTCGCCGCGTCGACGTCGTCGACCATGACGACCTCGTCGCCCCAGGAGCCCTCGCGCTGCGCCCCGGCGAAGATGCCGAGCGCGCCGGACCCGACCACGACGGTCAGGCCGACGTTCAGCCGCACCACCTGGAGGCCGATCGCCTCGTGCTCGCGGCGCGCGTCCTCGCCGAGCTCCATCATCTCGCCGAGCACGGCCACCGACCGGCGCTCGCGCCCCGCGACCACCGCGAGCGCGCGCAGCGCGGCCCGCATCGAGTCGGGGTTGGCGTTGTAGGAGTCGTCGATGACCGTGATCCCGTCCGGGCGGTCCACGACGTGCATCCGGTGCGGGCTGATCGCGTCCGCGGCGGACAGGCCGGCCGCGACGTCCGCGAGCGGCAGCCCGACGGCCAGCGCGGCAGCGGCCGCGCCGAGCGCGTTGTGCACGTGGTGCTCCCCCACCAGCCGCAGGGTGACCTCGGCGGTCTCCCGCGAGTCGTCGCCCTCGACCGGCGGCACCCGCCCGGCGTCCAGCGTGAACGCGGCGCGGCCGGCGCGGTCGACCCGCAGGCCCACCGCGCGCACGTCGGCACCCGTGGTCGTGCCGAACGTCGCGACGGCGGCCGGCGCCTGCGACGCCATCGCCAGCACCCGCGGGTCGTCCGCGTTGAGCACCGCGACGCCGTCCGGGGCCAGCCCGGCGACGAGCTCGGCCTTGGCGCGGGCCACGGCCTCGATCCCGCCGAAGCCCTCGAGGTGCGCGTGGCCCACGACCAGCACCACCGCGACGTCGGGCGGCGCGATGTCCGTCAGGTAGGTCAGGTGCCCGATCCCGGACGCGCCCATCTCGAGCACGAGGAACCGGGTCTGCTCGTCGGCGCGCAGCACCGTCAGGGGCAGGCCGATCTCGTTGTTGAAGGACTTCTCCGGCGCGACCGTGGGCCCGGCGGCGGCGCACAGCTGCGCCAGCAGGTCCTTGGTGGTGGTCTTGCCGACCGAGCCGGTGACGCCGACGACCCGCAGGTCCGTGCCGCCGGGCTCGACCGCCGCCTCGCGCAGCCGCTCGAGCACCACGCGGGCCAGGTCGCCGAGCGCCTTCTCGACGTCGTCGACCACGACGACCGGCAGCGCCGTCGGGCCGCCGTCGTCCGGGCCGTCCTGCGTGACCGGGCGCGAGCCGAGCACCAGCGTCGCGCCCGCGCGCACCGCGGCGGGCGCGAAGTCGTGGCCGTCCGCGTGCTCGCCGGGCAGCGCCACGAACAGCGAGCCGGGCTCGACCTGCCGCGAGTCGACCACGACCGGGCCGGTCACGACCGTGGCCGGGTCCAGGTCCTCGGGGTGCAGGCGCCCGCCGGTCGCCGCGGCCACCTCGGCCGCCGTCATCGCGATCACGCGGTCTGCTCCTGCGCCTCGCGCGCCGCGAGGGCGGCGTCCGCCGCGCGCAGCACGTCGCGGTCGTTGTACCGGTGGAAGACCCCGGCGATCTCCTGGGTCGGCTCGTGGCCCTTGCCCGTGATGATGATGGTGTCCAGCTCCGTCGCGAGGTCGAGGGCGTCGTGGATGGCCTGGGTGCGGCTGACGGCCTCGTGCACGTCGGCCAGCGCGGGGCGCTCCTCGCGCACCCCGTCCAGGATGGCGGCCCGGATGGACGCGGGGTCCTCCGAGCGCGGGTTCTCGTCGGTCACGACCAGCACGTCCGCGAGCCGGGCGGCGATCCGGCCCATGAGGGGCCGCTTGCCGCGGTCGCGGTCGCCGTCGGACCCGAAGACGATGACCAGCCGGCCCGGCGTGATCGGCCGCACGGCCTCCAGCGCCAGGACCAGGGCGTCCGGGGTGTGCGCGTAGTCGACCAGGCACAGCGGGCGCGGGCCGGCGCCGCCGCGACGCTCGATCACGCGCTCCATCCGGCCGGGCACGCCCGAGGCGGTGCCGACGGCGTCGATCGCGACGTCCAGCGGCACGCCGGCTCGGTGCGCGAGCACGATCGCCAGCGCGGCGTTCGACACGTTGACCAGGCCCGGCAGCGGGCTCGCGGCGCGGTGCTCCGCGCCGTCCGGGCCGCGCAGCGTGAAGGTGGAGCCCACGCCGTCCAGGCCGACGTCGGCCTGGGTCACGGCCCAGTCGGCCGTCTCCCCCTCCGGTGCGCCGACGTGCGTCGCCACCGTGTCGACGGGGATCTCGGCCTCCGCGGCCAGCCGGCGGCCCCACTCGTCGTCGACCACGACGACGCCGCGGCGCGCGTGGTCCTGCCGGAACAGCTGGGCCTTGGCTCGGAAGTAGCCCTCCATGTCGCCGTGGAAGTCCAGGTGGTCGCGCTGCAGGTTGGTGAACCCCGCGACGTCGAGCTCCAGGCCGTTCATCCGGCCGAGCGCGAGCGCGTGCGAGGACACCTCCATGGCGGCGGCGGTCGCGCCGACCTCCAGGCCGCGCGCCAGGATCGACTGCACCACCGGCGCCTCGACCGTGGTGCGGGGGCTCTCGATGGCCTCGTCGCCGATCTTCAGCTCGACCGTGCCCATGACGATCGTCCGCTCGTGCTGCCGGCGCAGCGCGGCCTCGACTAAGTACATGGTCGTGGTCTTGCCGTTGGTGCCGGTCACGCCCACGGTGGTCAGGCGGCGCCCGGGGTGCTCGTGCAGCGCGGCGGCCAGGACGCCGGCCACGGCGCGCGGGTCGTCGGTCACCAGCACCGGGAGGGCCCGGACCGCGTCGTCGGCGGACGCGGCCAGCACCTCGGCGCCGGCCCGGTCCGTGACGACCGCCACGGCGCCGGCCGCCGCGGCCTGCGCCGCGTGGGTCGCGCCGTGGGTGTGCGCGCCGGGCACGGCGACGAACAGGTCGCCCGGGAGGGCGTCGCCGCTCGCCACGGTGACCCCGGAGGTCGTGAGGTCCGCCGGCAGCGCCGCACCGGCCCTGACGAGCCCGAACGCGTCGGCGAGGTCGGCGACCCGGCGGCTGTGGGGGTGCTCCGGCCGCAGCCGGCCCTGCGGGGACGTCATAGGGAGAATCTACCGCGAGGCCCGCGGGCCCCCGCGACCGGAGCGGCCGGGCGGGCGCCCGCGGGGGCGGCGGTGCAGGTGGCGCGCACGGGGCTCACCACGTGGTCGGGAAGAGCTGCGGCTGCGTCCCGCTGGGGGCGATGCCGAGCTCGGTGAGCGCGTAGCCGGCGACGTCGGAGAACACGGGCGCGGCCACGGTGCCGCCCCACTCGGACGTCCGCGGGTTGTGCAGGATCACGCTGACGGCGATCGCCGGGTCGTCCGCGGGGGCGACGCCGATGAACGACGCGGTGATGCCCTGGGTGCCGTCGGCGGCCCAGGCCTGGGCGGTGCCGGTCTTGCCGGCCACCCGGTAGCCCGGGATCGCCGCCGCGGAGCCCGTGCCCTCGTCGACCGCGCTCTCCATCATGGTGAGCACCGTCTGCGCGGTCTCCGGCGAGACCACCTGGGTCGCCTCGGCGGCCTGCGACGGGGTGTAGGTGCCGTCCGGCTCGGTCCAGCCCTTGACCAGGTGCGGGGTGACCCGGACGCCGCCGTTGGCGATCGTCGCGAACACGTCCGTCGCCTGCAGCGCGGTCACCGACAGGCCCTGGCCGAACAGGACGGCGTACTTGGTGCGGCCGTCCCACTTGTCGGCGTCGCGCAGGACGCCGGACTGCTCGGCCGGCAGCTCGATCCCGGTCTTGGTGCCGAAGCCGAACTTCGCCAGGTAGTCGTGCCGCACCTGCTCGGGCAGGTCCTGGCCGATCATCACGGTGCCGGTGTTCGACGACTCGGCGAGGATGCCGGTCGTCGTCAGCTGCATGCCGGCGTGCTCGTGGGAGTCCTTGAACGTCTGCCCGTTGGACGTCGTGTAGTTGTACGGGACCGTGTACTGCTCGAGCGGGTCGGTGATGCCGGTCTCGATCGCCGCGGCCATCGTGATGATCTTCGCGGTCGAGCCCGGCTCGAACACGTCGGACACCGCGCTCGACCCGCCCCACAGCGTGTCGTCCGCGCCGGGGTCGTTGGGGTCGACGGTGCGCGACTCGGCCATCGCGAGCACCTCGCCGGTCTTGACCGAGGTCATCACGATCGTGCCGGAGTCCGAGCCGGTCTTCGCGACCTGCTGCTCGATGGCCTGCTGGGCCTTCCACTGGATGTCCGAGTTGATCGTCAGCTGCACGCTGCGGCCGTCGGTCGCGGCGGTCGACTCCTCGAACCCGCCCGGGATCTGCTGGCCGCCGCGGCCCCGCTCGTACGTCGTCTCCCCGGGCGTGCCCGACAGGTCGGCGTCGAGCGTCGCCTCCAGGCCCTGGGCGCCGTCGCCCTCCGAGTTGACCCAGCCGAGCAGGTTGCCCGCCAGGTTCCCGTTCGGGTAGACGCGCTCGGCCACCTGCTCCGAGGTGATGCCGTTGATCCGCAGCTCGCGGACCGCCTGCCACACCTCGGGCAGCACGTTCTTGGCGACGTACTTGTAGCCGGCGTCGCCGTCGAGCGTCGCGCCCAGCTCGGCCGCGTTCACCCCGAGGATCGGCGCCATCAGCTGCGCGGCACCGGCCGCGCCCGAGTAGCTCTGGCCGTCCTCCGTCGTCGACCAGGTCTTGAGCAGGCGCTGGTTCACCACGATGTCGTAGCGGTCGACCGAGGTCGCGAGCACCTCGCCCTCGCTGTCGGTGATCGTGCCGCGCGCCGCGACGAGCTGGGAGGTGGTCAGGCGGCTGGTCAGCGCCTCCGCCGCGATGGCGTCGCCGCCCACGCCCTGCAGCCACAGCAGCCGGCCGGAGAACACGGTGAGCAGCAGCGCCACGACGACGACCAGCACCGTCCGGCGACGGTCCAGCATCGCGACGCTCGGGCCGCCCGGGCCGGGCGACCACGGACCGCGGGGGCCGCGCTGGGTCGGGACCCCGGGCGCCGGGCGCCGGGCGGGTGCCCGCACCGGGCGGGCGGGCGCGGCCGTGCGCCGGGTGGTGGGCGTGCTCACTGCCCGGCCCCGACGTCGCCCTGCACCGTCCCGTCCGACAGCCGCAGCCACCCGGTCGACCCGGCGGGCACCATGCCGAGCGCGGTGGCGCTCTCGGCGAGCTTCGCGGGCGCCTTGTTGGCGTCCAGCTCGGCGGAGAGCGACTGCTCGTCGCGCGCCAGCTGGGCGAGCTCGACGTCCATCGAGCGCTGCTCGTACGCGCCGGCCGCGAGCTGCGTGTTCAGCAGCAGCGCCGCCAGGAGCGCGCCCGCCAGGATCGCCATGCAGGTGACGACGAACGGCACGTGGGTGCGGGCCTGCGCCGGCGGGCGGACCAGCCGGAGCCGCGGCCGCTCCGGGGCGGACCGGGGCGCGTCGGACGGGCGGGGGCGGACGCGCGGTGCGCGGACGACCTGCTCGGCGCTCATGCGGTTCTCCTCGGTCCGTTCGGGGTGCGGGGCGTACGGGGGCTGCGGCTGCGGTCCGGGCGGCGGGCGCCCGGACCGCCGGTACTGCCGGCGTCGCCCGGGGCGGGGCGCAGGTGCTCGGGCGTGGGGCGCAGCCGCTCGGCGGCGCGCAGCCGCACGGACTGCGAGCGCGGGTTGCGGGCGAGCTCGGCGGCGTCCGCCTCCTCCGCACCGCGGGTGAGCAGCCGCAGGTAGGGCGCGTGCGTGTCCGGGACCACCGGGAGCCCGGGCGGGGCGCTGATCTCCGCGCCCGCGGCGAACGCGCGCTTCACCAGGCGGTCCTCGAGCGACTGGTAGGCCTCGACGACGATCCGGCCGCCGACCACCAGGGACTCGACGGCCGCCGGGATCGCACGGGCCAGCACCGCCAGCTCGTCGTTCACCTCGATCCGCAGCGCCTGGAAGGTGCGCTTGGCCGGGTTGCCGCCGGTCTGCCGGGCCGCCGCGGGGATGCCCGCCCGGACCAGGTCGACCAGCTCGGAGGTCCGCTCCAGCGGGGCCTTCTCGCGCGCCTGCACGATGCGGCGGGCGATCCGGCCGGCGAACCGCTCCTCGCCGTACTCGCGCAGCACCCGGACGAGGTCGGCCTCGTCGTAGGTGTTGAGCACCTCGGCGGCCGTGCGGCCGCGCGTCGGGTCCATCCGCATGTCGAGCGGCGCGTCCTGCGCGTAGGCGAAGCCGCGCTCGGCCTCGTCCAGCTGCAGCGAGGACACGCCCAGGTCCATCAGCACGCCCTGCACGCCCGGCAGGCCCAGGTCCTCGACGACGTCGGGGATCTCGTCGTAGACCGCGTGCACCGGGGTGAACCGGTCGCCGAACGGCGCGAGCCGCGCCGAGGCCAGCCGGAGCGCCTGCGGGTCGCGGTCGATGCCGACGACCCGCACGTGCGGCAGCGCGGCGAGCACGCCCTCCGTGTGGCCGCCCATCCCGAGGGTCGCGTCGACCAGGACCGAGCCCGGCTCGGCGAGGGCGGGGGCGAGCAGGTCGATGCAGCGCTGCAGCAGCACCGGGAGGTGGCGGGAGGCGGCGTCGCGCTCCGGGCGGGCGGGCTGGTCGGGCAGCTCGGGCGCGTCGGGCACGGGGGTCTCCTTCCTCCGGGGTGGTGCGGCTGGGCGGTGCTGCGGGGTGGTGCTGCGGTGGTGCTTCGTGGGGCACGGGGGTGGTCGGGCGGCCCCTCCGCCGTCCGACCAGATCCCCCACCGGCCCTCTGACGCCGGGGAAGTGCGTCAGAGCTGCCGGGGGGAGGTCTCGCCGGGCGGTGGTGCTGGGTGGTGCGGGTGGTACGGGTGGTGCGGGTCGTGCAGGGACGTGCGGGTCAGAAGGCGCCGGGGAAGACCTCCTCCGCCGTCTCGGCGTACCCGGCCTCCTGCTCCGCCAGGTACGTCTCCCACGCCTGCAGGTCCCAGACCTCGACCCGGGTGCCGGCGCCGATCACGGCGACGTCCCGGTCGAGCCCCGCGTAGGAGCGCAGCATCGGGGGGATCGAGATGCGCCCCTGCTTGTCGGGCGTCTCGTCCGAGGCGCCCGACAGGAACACGCGGAGGTAGTCGCGGGCCTGCTTGCTGGTCACGGGGGCCTGGCGCAGCTTGTCGTGCATCCGCGCGAACTCGTCGAGCGGCAGCAGGAACAGGCAGCGGTCCTGGCCCCGGGTCATGACCAGACCCTGGGCGAGCTGGGGGCGGAACTTGGCCGGGAGGATCAGCCGCCCCTTCTCGTCCAGCTTCGGGGTGTGCGTCCCGAGGAAAGGCACGGAGGAGCCGAGCCCGGCCAGCGCCTGCTCGAACCCCACGTCGCCCACCTCCCCCGGACTGCGCGCACGGGCACCCCTCGGCACCCGATGGCTCCACGGTACTCCACTTCACTCCACCCGCGCGGAGGGAATGCGTGGCGGGCGGGTGAAGTTCCTGCGTCCTCGCAGGTCAGCGCGGGTGGAGCGGGGTGGAGGGTCGGAGGGCGCCGGCGGGGCGCGGCGGGTCGGGCGGGCGGTCTCGGCGTCCCGCGCGCCCGTCGCCCCTCCCCCGGCGTCTCCGCAGGTCAGACGGGGTTACGGCGCGCTCGGACCCGCCGCGCGTGCCCGCCCGGGGAGGAGGGTGGAGGACCCCGGGGCGTCCCGGGTGGGGAGAAGTGGGGAGTCCGGGTGCACGTTCACCTCCCGCCCGCCGTCGGCGCCGCTTAGGCTTCCCCCAGTCGACCGAGGGGGTCCCCATGCCCGTAGCAGTGCCCGGCGCGTCCGCGATGGACGAGCTCATCACCGTGACGGACCGGATGCGCGCGAGCATCGCCCGCGTGGTCACCGGCCGCCCGGAGCTGGTCCGCACCGCCGTCGCGGTCCTGCTCGCCGAGGGGCACCTGCTGCTCGAGGACGTGCCCGGCGTCGGCAAGACGACGCTGGCCAAGGCGCTCGCCCGCACGATCGACTGCACCGTCGGCCGCGTGCAGTTCACGCCCGACCTGCTGCCGAGCGACCTGACGGGCGTGACGATCTACCGCGCCGCCACCCAGGAGTTCGAGTTCCGACCCGGCCCGGTGTTCTCGAACATCGTGATCGGCGACGAGATCAACCGCGCCTCCCCCAAGACGCAGTCGGCGCTGCTGGAGTCCATGCAGGAGGCGCAGGTCACCGTCGACGGCACCTCGTACCCGCTGCCCCGGCCGTTCCTGGTCGTCGCCACGCAGAACCCGGTCGAGATGGAGGGCACCTACCCGCTGCCGGAGGCGCAGCGCGACCGGTTCATGGCCCGGCTCACCGTCGGCTACCCGAGCGCCGAGGCCGAGCTCGCGATGCTGGACACCCAGGAGACCTCGGACCCGCTGGCGCACGTCACGCCCGTCACCGACGCCGAGCAGGTGACCCGCCTCATCGACGCCACCCGGCACCTGTACGCGTCGTCCGCCGTGAAGCAGTACGTCGTCGACCTCGTCTCCGGCACCCGCGACGACCCGGCCCTGCGGCTCGGCGCCTCGCCGCGCGCGGCGATCCAGCTGCTCCGCGCGGCCAAGGGCCTCGCCGCCGTCGACGGCCGGGACCACGTGCTCCCCGACGACGTGCAGCAGCTCGCCGAGCCGGTGCTCGCGCACCGCGTCATCCTCAGCGCCGAGTCGCGGCTGTCCGGGCGCAGCGGCCAGGACGTGATCGGCGACCTGGTCGCCCGCGTGGCCGTCCCCGCGCCGGCCCGCACCGCGGTGCGCGACCGGACCGCGGCGGGCTGATGCGCCTGCGCCCGACCCGACGCGGCGTGGGCCTCGTGGTCCTCGGCCTGGCCGTGGGCGCGACCGGCACCGCCTTCGGGTCGACCGACCTGCTGACGATCGGCACGCTGCCGGTGCTGCTCGTGGTGCTCGGGATGCTCGCGGTCGGCGTCGTCGACCCCGGCCGCGGCCAGGGCCTGCGCACCCGCCGCACCGTCCAGCCCGACCCGGTGCACGTCGGGCGCACCGCCGACGTGCAGGTCGAGGTCGGGCTCGCGCGCGGCGCGTCCCGGGCGCGGCTGACCGACCTCCAGCTGCGCGAGCAGGCCGCCGTCGAGCTGTCGGGCGGCCGGCCGCTGCGCGCCACCGTCGCGCGCGAGCCGCGCGCCGTCCGGCTGCGCTACCCCGTGCAGGCGACCCGGCGCGGCCGGTGGGCGCTCGGCCCGCTCGTCGTGACCCGCACCGACCCGTTCGGCGTCGCCCGGGTGCGGGCCACCCTCGGCGCGCGCGAGACCGTCACC
The DNA here is from genome assembly GCF_058792015.1 of Cellulomonas sp. EB106-03-03-XG116. Taxonomy (NCBI): domain Bacteria; kingdom Bacillati; phylum Actinomycetota; class Actinomycetes; order Micrococcales; family Cellulomonadaceae; genus Cellulomonas; species Cellulomonas sp. EB106-03-03-XG116. The sequence continues at coordinate 22,962 of NZ_JBYTEP010000042.1, read as the reverse complement.
GTGTGGCCGTCGGTCGTCGACCTGCCGGTCCCGCGCGAGCTGCTGGTCGCCGAGCCCGAGCGGTCCGTCGTCGGCGCCCGGTCCCCCGCTCCCGACGACGCCGCGCTCCGCGACTACCGGGTCGGCGACGACCTGCGCCGCGTGCACTGGCCCAGCAGCGCCCGCCGCGGCGAGCTGGTCGTCCGGTCCGACGAGCGGGCCGGCATGCGCCCGGTCACCGTGCTGCTGGACCAGCCCGCGCCCGGCGAGGCCCTCGAGTGGTGCATCTCGCTGGCCGCCTCCGTCGCGCTCGCGACCCACGGCGCCGGCCACCCCACCCACCTGCTGACCGGCACCGCGGCCGACGACCCGCACGCCGCGCGGCTGGAGGCGCCCGGGCGGCAGCAGCTGCTGGACTCGACCGTCGACCTGGCCGGGCAGCCCGACGCCGCCGCGGCGGAGGCCGCTCTGCTCGCCGAGATCCGCGGGCTCGACGACGCGGACGGCGGGTCGGGGCTGGTGATCGCGGTGCTCGGCCCCCAGGGCCCCGCCGGCCGCGCCGCGCTCGCCGGCGTGAGCCAGACCCGCCCGGGCTGGGCCCTGGTCCGCGGCTCGGACGACGACGAGAACGCGACCGCGACGGCCCGCCAGCTGCGCCGCGCCGGGTGGCGCGTCGTGCAGGCCGAGCCCGGGGCCGACCTCGAGGCGACCTGGTGGCGGCTCACGGGCGGCGCGGCGTGAGCGGCGGTGCGGCCCTGCGCCGCGGCTGGCGATCCCCCGCTGCCACCGCCCTGACCGCCGTCGCGACCTGCACCGCGCTCGGCTCGCTGTCCGGGCTGCTCACCGGGGGGACCTGGGTGCTGCACGCGGTGCTCGCGGTCGCCGGCGCCGCGCTCGTCGTGGGCGGCACCCGCAGCCTCACCCGGTCCACCTGGCTGCCGTCGCTCGTCGGGCTGGTGGTCTCCGCGTACGCGCTGCTCGCCTTCTACGCCACGCCCCCGGGCGGCAACCCGCTGCTCGTGGGGCCGGGCACGATCCGGCACACCGGCCAGCTCCTGCAGCAGGCCGCCCAGCTCATCGAGACCTCGGTCGTGCCGATGGCGGTGTGGCCGCCCGTCGAGCTCATCCTCGTCGCGGCGGCGGTCCTGGTGTTCCTCGCGGCCGACCTGCTCGCGGTCGGCTGCGGCATGCCCGCGCTCACCGGCATCGCGTACGTCGCCATGTGGACCCCGGCCGTCGTCCTCGGCTTCCCCGGGAGCACCTGGGCGCTCGCCGCGACCGGGTTCTGCTACCTGCTGCTGCTGGCGCTCGCGCAGCCGCCGGTGTCGCGCGACCGCACCGGGCGGCGCGCCGGGGTCGTGCTGGCCGGCGCCGCGGGGCTCGTCGCCGTGACGCTCGCCGCCGGCCCCGCCGTGTCCGCCGTGCCCGCGTGGTCGTGGGTCGACCTGCCGGACGTCGGCACCGGCGCCGTCGGCCCGGTCCGGCTCGCCGACGACCTCGACCTGCGCGAGAGCCTCCGCGACCAGTCGTCGCAGGTGGTGCTCAGCTACACCGTCCAGCGCGTGGACGAGGAGGCCGAGGGCCCCGCCGCCACCGCCTCGCTGATCGGGCCGCTGCGGTCCTTCACGCTGCGCGACTTCGACGGCCGGTCCTGGCAGCGCGAGCCCGCCGACGACCTGGCCGAGTGGGACCCGGAGGGGCTGCTCGCCTCCGACCCGTCCCTGGTGGGTGCCGCCCCCGACGGCGCCCGCGGCACCCTCACCGACGTCCAGGTGCGGATCGGCGCGCTGCGCGAGCAGCGCCTGCCCGTGAGCACGTTCCCGCGCACCGTGCAGATCGACGGCCCGTGGACCTACGACGCCGCCCGGGACGAGGTGGTCAGCCGCAGCCGCACCGAGGCCGGCAGCGGCTACGAGATGCTCGTCGAGGTCCCCGACCTCAGCCCGGACCTGCTGCGCGCCGCGACCGGCGACGTGCCGGAGGACGTGCAGACCTACCTCGAGGTCCCCGGGACCGAGCACGCCGACGACCTGCGCGACCTCGCCGTCGAGCTCACCGCCGGGGCCGCCACCCCCTACGACCAGGCGCTCGCCCTGCAGACGTACTTCCGGGACGGCACCCAGTTCCGGTACGACACCTCGATCGAGCCCGGCGACAGCGACGACGCCGTCTGGGACTTCCTGCAGAGCCGGCGCGGGTACTGCGTCCAGTTCGCGACGTCCATGACGGTCCTCGCGCGCACCCTCGGCATCCCCGCGCGGCTCGGGGTCGGCTTCCTCCCCGGCGAGCTCGGCACCGACCGCACGTACCGGGTCACCGGCGCCGACGCGCACGCCTGGCCCGAGCTCTACTTCCCCGGCACCGGCTGGGTCCGGTTCGAGCCGACGCCCGCGGTGCAGACGGGCCCGCCGCCGTCCTGGAGCAACCCGTTCAGCGCCGCCGCCCCGACGACCGCCCCGACCGCCGGCGCCCCGCAGACCACCAGCACCCCGAGCGCCGCCGCGACCACCGCCGCCCCGCAGGACCAGGGCGGGCTGCCGGGCGTCGTCGCGAACCCGCGTACGCGCGGACCGCTGATCGCCGTGGTCGCCCTGCTGGTCGTGGCGACCGCCCTCGCCGCCGTGCTGGCGATGCGCCGACGTCGCCGGCCGGCGCTCCGGCTCGCGCCCGAGGTCGCCTGGCGCCGGCTCCGCGACCGGCTCCGGCGCGCGGGCATCACGTGGCCCGACTCCCGCACCCCGAGGCAGGCGGTGGCGGCGATCCGGTCCCAGGTCGTGGCGCGCCGCGGCCGCCCGCTCAGCCCCGAGGCCGACCGCGCGCTGGTGGCGCTGGCGGCCGCGCTGGAGCGCGAGCGCTACGCCCCCGACCCGGTGGACGACGACCCGGAGGAGCTCCATGCGTGGGTCGCGGCCGTGCTGACCGACGTGAGCACCCGCGCCCCGGGCGACCGCCCGGCGGCGGGCAGGCGCCCGGCCGAGGCCTGAGCCGTCCCCGCCGGCCGCGCCGACGCGTCGAGATCGGCGGTTCGCCGCGAGATCGGTGGTTCAACGTACCGATCTCGGTCCGGAGTACCGATCTCGCGGCCGACGGCGTCGCGGGCGAGCGTCCTGGGCGTCCGCGAGCGGCGGCGCGCGAGAAGACCGTGCACGACCGGGCCGCGCGGCGGCACGCCGCGGGCCCGCCCCTGACCGGAGCGGGCCCGGGTGCGTCGGCGCCGTGGGTCAGGCGGGCGTGATCGGGGTCGTCAGCGACCCTGGTCGCGCCGCTTGTCCCAGCGGTCCTCCATCCGGGACATGAAGCCCTTCTTGGCCTTGGGGGCCGCAGGGCGCGGTGCGGTGCTGCCGTCGGCCCGGACGACGCCGACCGGCCCGCCACCGCGACGCGGACGCGTGAACGCGATCGCGACGGAGGCGAACATGACGACGAAGCCCAGCACGCCGAGCCACACCTCGGACGCCGCAGCGCCCACCACCAGGAGCAGCAGCCCCACGACGGCACCGATGCCGCCCAGGACGTACCGCAGGACCGGCTTTCGTCCACGCGATGTCAGCGTGTTCGCGAGCCGGGGATCATCAGACGTGAGCTGACGCTCCATCTGCTCCAGTACACGTTGTTCGTACTCGGAGAGAGGCATTCCAACCCCCGTGCTCCGCCGTCGGGACTTTCTTCACCTCAGGATAGATGGCCGTCGGCGAAGTCGGAAGTCGAGCGCTCCCCCGCGGCGGGTGACCCTGCCGACACCTCGCGCGCGGAACGCCCCACGGCGGGGGTCCCGGCGCCGATCGCGGCCCGCCCGAACCGGGCGCGGACGAGGTCCATCGCCCGCTCCGCCTCGCGCCGGGCGTCGGGGTCGGAACCGGTGACCTCGTCGAGCGTGGGCTGCCGGATGACGTCCGCGGCCGGCATCAGGCCCTCGGCACGCACGCCGACGAGCCGAACCGGCAGCCCGCCGAGGTCCGCGGCGGCGAGGAGGTCGCGTGCCACGAGGTAGAGCTCGCGCCCGACGTCGGTCGGCTGCGCCAGCGTCCGGGACCGGCTGAGCGTCCGGAAGTCCGAGGTGCGGATCTTCACGGCGACGGTCCGGGCCACGAGCCGCTGCGCGCGCAGCCGACCCGCGCACCGGTCGGCCAGCTCGAGCGCCTTGCTCTCCACGACCCGCATGTCCCGGACGTCGACGGCGAAGGTCTCCTCCGCGCCGATGCTCTTCTCCTCGCGCCCCGGGGTCACGGGACGCGGGTCCCGCCCCCAGGAGAGGTCGTGCAGGTGCGCGCCCGCGACCTTGCCGACCGCCCGCTGGACCACGGCGACGTCGCTGTCGGCGAGCTCGGCCACGGTGCGGATGCCCCAGCGCTCGAGCGCCGCGGCCGTCCGCTCGCCGACGCCCCACAGCGCGCCGACCGGCAGCACCCGGAGGAAGTCGACGGTCGCGGCCCTCGGCACGAGCAGCACGCCGTCCGGCTTCGCGTGCCCGGAGGCGAGCTTGGCCACGAACTTGGTGGCGCCGATGCCGACGGAGCAGGTGATGCCGTGCTGCGCCTGGACCCGCTCGCGGATGAGCGCGGCGATGCGGGTCGGGCTGCCGAGCCGGCGCCGGGCGCCGCTCACGTCGAGGAACGCCTCGTCGACGCTGACCTGCTCGACGATCGAGGTCACGTCGTGGAGGATCCGCATGACGCTGCGGGACACCTCGGTGTAGGCGGCGTGGTCGGGCGGGACGACGATCGCCTGCGGGCACCGGCGCAGGGCGACCGCCATCGGCATCGCCGAGTGCACCCCGAACGCGCGGGCCTCGTACGTCGCGGCGAGCACCACGGACCGCTCCGAGCCGCCGACGATCACCGGCTTGCCCCGCAGGTGCGGCCGCCGCGCGAGCTCGACGGAGGCGAAGAACGCGTCCATGTCGACGTGCAGGATCGAGCACCCGTCCTCCTCGGTGCCCCAGTCGCGCTTCGCGTCCTGCGACCGCGGGCCACGGCTCATCCGGCGCGCGCCGCCTCGACCTCGACCGCCGCGCTCTCGAGCTCGGCGCGGACCAGGTCCAGGAAGTCCTCCGCGTGGCACAGCACCTGCTCGGCGCGCTCCGCGGACACGGCGTCGAACCGCCCGGCGTCCACCGCGGCCCGCAGGCCCGCGCCCGCGGCGAAGTAGGCGGACCAGCGGCCCATCTCCGGGGCGACCCGGTCGAGCAGCTCCCACACCGTGCGCGGCCCGCGGCGCGCCGACAGCGGCTGCCGCTCGGCGAGCACCGCGGCCCCGGCCCGCAGGGCGGCGAGGTGCGCGTGCGTGAACTGCTCCCAGGGCTCCGAGGAGAACTGCGCGGCGACGAGCTCCGCGTCCGCGCGCTGCAGCAGCTCGGCGGTGCGGCCCGACAGCCCGGGCGCGGCACTCCGCAGGGCACGAAGGGTCTTGACCGGCATCGCGCACCTCCCTCTCTCGACAGTCCCAGTATCGAACACCTGTTCGAACGCGTCAACCCGTACGGTGGGCGGATGGCGTCCCGTGGCCGGTCCGGCCGATCCAGCAGGTCGGACAGGGCCACCCGGGCCTCCCGGCCTGACCCAGAGTCCCACCGACCACCGACACGCGGCGGGCGCAGCGGCTCCGCCGCACCCGGGCAGCCGTGGCCCGACGGCCCCGTGCCCATCGCCACCGGCACCGCGGAGGTCCGGCGCTCCCCCGACGACCCGGACGCGGCGACCCTCCTCGTGAACGGCGTGCCGAGCTCGCACCTCGACCTGGCCGACCCCGAGCGCCTCGACTTCGAGTACATGCAGCAGATGGCGGCGGTGCTCGACCACCTCCCCGCCGGGGACGGGCCGTTCCGCGCGGTGCACCTGGGCGCCGCCGGCTGCGCGATGGCGCGGTGGGCGCACGCCCGGTTCCCCGGCGCCCGGCAGGTCGCGGTCGACCTCGACCCGGTCCTGGTCGCCCTGGTCCGCGACTGGTTCGACCTGCCGCGGTCCCCCGCCCTGCGCCTGCGCGCCGGCGAGGCGCGTGCGGAGCTCGGCACGCTCCCGGACGCGAGCGCGGACGCGGTCGTGCGCGACGTGTTCGCCGGCGACCGCACCCCGGCGCACGTGACCACCGAGGAGTTCGCGCGGGACGTCGCGCGGGTGCTGCGACCCAGCGGCGTCTACCTCGCGAACTGCGCCGACCGCCCGCCGCTCGCGCTCGCGCGCGCCGAGGCGGCCACGATCGGGGCCGTGTTCCGGCACGTCGGCGTGGTCGCCGAGCCCGCGGTGCTGCGCGGCCGGCGGTACGGGAACCTCGTGCTCGTCGGCACGGACGACCCCGCGCTGCTCGCGGACGCGGGGCTGGCGCGCGACCTGCGGTCGCTGCCGGTGCCCGCGCGGCTGCTGGTCGACGAGGAGCTCGCGGCGTTCGTCGGACGCGCCGCCCCGCTGCGCGACGCCGCACCCGAGCTGGAGCCGGAGCCGGAGCCCGGCGCCTGAGGCGGAGCACGCCCCGCCGCACGCACCGCCGCACGCACTGCACCCCCGACCCCCCGCACGACCGGGTCGCCACCGGCCGGAGCCGACCCCCGAGGCCGACCCCGGCGCCGCCCCACCGCGCCGCCCCCAGGACGCGGACGAGGCCGCACCCCCCGGAGGGGATGCGGCCTCGTCGTGCGGACTGCCCGCGGGGGGCGACCGGAGTCAGATCAGAGCGGGCGGACCTTCTCCGCCTGCGGGCCCTTCGGGCCCTGGGTGATCTCGAACTCGACGCGCTGGCCCTCCTCGAGCGAGCGGTAGCCCTGGGAGTCGATGGCCGAGTAGTGCACGAAGACGTCGGCGCCGCCGCCGTCCTGGGCGATGAAGCCGTAGCCCTTCTCGGCGTTGAACCACTTGACAGCACCCTGTGCCATGTTCTTGTCCTTCTGTCCATCCGGTGACGGTGCCGGGAACTCCCCGGACCGTGCCGCAATGCCTATCCCGCGTCCTGCACCGGGTGGACCAGCCGGATGGCTGGAAGGTGCCGCGCGGGCGCCCCCGGAGGGGGCCCGACCGGCGCCGGTCAAGCGTCAGTACGTCACTGCAACACGGCGATCCTCTCACGCAGGTCATCGCGACGCCACGGTTCTTCAACGCCCGATGCGACGTCGATCACAACGATCCGGTCACGAGCCGATCACAGGACGACCACCCCGACCGACCGGTCGGGAGGGGTTCAGACCGCCAGCCCCGGGTGGGCCCGGCGCGCGCCGCGGCGGCCGAGGAGCATCGCGGCGACGCCGAGCACCCACGGCACGGCCACCCAGGCGAACGCCGCCCGGAATGCCGCGAGGTCCCGCGCGCCGGCGCCGGCGCCCCCCGACGCCGCGTCGAGCACGACCCCCACGACCAGCATCGTCGCGAGCGCCCCGACGAACCCGCCGGTGTTGACGAACCCGGTGGCGGTCCCCAGGCGCCGCGGCGGCGTGCAGGACCGCGCCACGTCGAAGGCCACCAGGGACGTCGGGCCGCCGACGGCCACGACGACCACGAACAGGCACAGCACCGCGTACGGCACCGGCGCCGTGGGCAGGGTGACCGACAGCCACGCCAGGCCGATCGCCGCGGACGTGCCGAGCGCGAGGGGCATCCGGGCGCGCGGGTGCCGGCCCACGACGACGCCGATCACCGGTCCGGCGACCACCGCCGCGACCACGTTGAGCGTGAGCAGCGCGCTCGCCTCACCCGGCGTGCGGCCCTGGCCCTCGACGAAGAACGCGAACCCCCACAGCAGCACGACGACGTGGTTGCTGAACTGGCCCGAGAAGTGCATCCAGAACGCCAGCCGCGCGCCGGGGTCGCGCAGCACCGCGCGCAGCGCACCGGGCTCCCGCGGCGCGCGGGCCCGGGCGGGCCGCCACCGCCGGCGCAGCAGGCCGACCCGCCACCACGGCGCGGGCGCCGACGCGGCACCCGCGGCGAGGGCCGCCGCGACCCCGGGCTCCGCGGCCTGCCCCGCGGGCGCGTCCCCCGCGAGCGCCCCGGCGGGCCCGTCGGTCTCCGCCGGCGCGTCCCGCACGACGGCCAGCACCGCGATGGTCGCCACCACGCCCACGGCCGCGACGGACAGGAAGGTCGTGCGCCAGCCCTCGGCGTGCAGCAGCGCGACGACGGGGACCGCCGAGAGCACCTGCCCCAGCTGGCCGAGGCTCCCGGTGAGCTGGGTCATCACCGGCACGCGCCGCGCGGCGAACCACGCCGGCACCAGCCGCACCACGGAGACGAACGTGAGCGCGTCCCCCGCGCCGACCAGCACGCGCCCCGCGAGCACCCAGCCGGCGGACGGCGCGAGCGCGAGCACGGTCTGCCCGAGCGCCATCCCGGCCGCGCCGGAGGCCACGAGCACCCGCGGCCCGTACCGGTCGAGCAGGACGCCGACGGGGACCTGCAGCAGCGCGTAGACGACGAGCTGCGCCACGGCCATCGTCGCCAGCAGGGCGGACGAGACGCCGAACAGGTCGGTGACCTCGAGCGTGGCGACGCCCAGCGACGACCGGTTCATGATCGCGACGACGTACGCGCCGACCGCGACGGACCAGACGAGCAGGGCGCGGCGGTCGGAGGTCACGTGCAGCCATTCTGCCGGTGCCCGCGGGCGCGACCGACGAGTCGCCGGTCACACCCGGGGCCCCGCGCCCCGGGAAGCGCCCCGGGGATCAGTACCCCGGGTTCGGGCCCTTCTCGTCGCCCTGCTGCGCGAGGAACCGCTCGAACTCCGCGCCGAGCTCGTCGGCGGTCGGCAGCTCCGCGGTCTCGGCGAGCAGGCTCGGCCGCCCGATGTTCCGGGCGAACGCGTCGTACTGCTGCTCGAGCGCGTGCACGACGGTCTGCACCTCGGGCTGGTCCTCGACCTGGCGCTCGACCTCCAGCATCGTCTCGGAGGCGGCCTCGGTCAGCGCCCCGAGGTCGAGCTCGAGACCCGCGGCGCGCTGCACGTGCTCCAGGCCGGTGATCGACGCCTGCGGGAACGGCGACTGCGCGAGGTAGTGCGGGACGTGCACGGCGAAGCCCATGGCGTCGTGCCCGGACTGGCCGAGCCGGATCTCCAGGAGCGTGCCCGCGGAGGCGGGGACCTGCACGGTGCCGAACCACGACGTGTAGTCCGCGACCAGCTCGGGCCGGTTGGCGTGCGCCGTGACCGACAGCGGCCGGGTGTGCGGGATGCCCATCGGGATGCCGTGCAGGCCGACGGTCAGCGGCACGTCGAACCGCTCGACGATCTGGCGCACCGCGGCGGCGAACCGCTCCCACTGCACGTCCGGCTCGACGCCGTGCAGCAGCAGGAAGGGCACGCCGGAGGTGTCGCGCACCAGGTCGACGGCGAGCTCGGGCTCGTCGTACTCGCCCCAGTGGTCGCCCTCGAAGGTGGCGGTGGGGCGGCGGGAGCGGTAGTCGAGGAGCTGGTCGACGTCGAAGGTCGCCAGCCGCTCGGTCGGGAGCTGCTCGGTCAGGTGCTCGGCCGACAGCCGCCCGGCGCCGCCGGCGTCCACGAAGCCGCGCACGGCGTGCACGAGCACCGGCCCGCTGCCGCCCGCGGTCCGCGCCTCGACCTCGGCGGCGACCGCCGGGTCGACGGCGTAGATCTCGCTCGGGTCCAGCATGGGGTCCTCCCTGGGGGTCAGTCCGCGCGCCGCCCGGGGGGCGGCGTCCTGAGGGTCACAACACCGCGGGTGCCGCGCCTCTTCCCGACCGGCCGGACGATCTTCGCGCTGGCGGGGACCCCGGCGACCGCCACCCTGGTCGGCCGTCACACGACCGGTCCGGAATGGTGGAGAATGGACGGCCGCTCCGGCCGGACGACCGCCCGTCGACCGCCGCCGGGAGCGACGCAGGACGGTGGCGCCACCCGGGGGTCCGGGCGCCACGGGGACGACCGACGGGAGCACGCGTGACCGGGATCGAGGCGCAGCTGGCGGCCGAGCAGGAGGTCGTCGACGGCCTGTACGCACGGCTGGACGAGCTGCGGGCGGGCACCCGCGACCGGCTGGCGGAGGTCCGCCGGGTCGGCCCGTCGGGCTCGCCGCAGAACCGCTCGGAGCGGGACGCGTTCGCGACGCTCTACGAGGACCGCCTCGCGCGCCTGGAGGCCGTCGAGGACCGGCTGGCGTTCGGCCGGCTGGACCTTGCCGACGGCGGCCGCCGGTACATCGGCCGCATCGGTCTGAACGACGACGAGCACGCGTCGATCCTCACGGACTGGCGCGCGCCGGCGGCGCAGTCGTTCTACCGGGCGACGTCCGCGAACCCCGACGGCGTCGTGCAGCGCCGGCACCTGGTGACCCGGGGCCGCCGGGTGACCGGGCTGGAGGACGAGGTCATCGACCTCGACGTGCTCGCCGACGAGGAGGCCGCGGCCCGGCTCGGCGCGCTGTCCGGGGAGGGCGCGCTGCTCGCGGCCCTGGCCGCGCGGCGCACCGGCCGGATGGGCGACATCGTCGCCACCATCCAGGCGGAGCAGGACGCGATCATCCGCGCCGACCTCGCCGGCGCGCTCGTCGTCCAGGGCGGCCCCGGCACCGGCAAGACGGCCGTCGCGCTGCACCGCGCCGCCTACCTGCTGTACGCGCACCGCCGCGTGCTCGAGCGCTCGGGCGTGCTGCTGCTGGGCCCCTCCCGGACGTTCCTGCGGTACATCGACCAGGTGCTGCCGTCCCTCGGCGAGACCGGCGTGGTGTCGACCACGGTCGGCGAGCTGTTCCCCGGGGTCGTGGCGACGGGCACCGAGGACGACGTCGTCGCCGAGATCAAGGGCCGCCCGGTGTGGCGGAAGATCGTCGAGCGCGCCGTGCGCCAGCGCCAGCGCGCGCCCGAGCAGCCGACGGTCGTGACGATCGACGGCCACCGGATCGTCGTGAAGCCGTCCGACGTGCGGGGGGCGATCAACCACGCCCGCCGCGGGCACCGGCCGCACAACCAGGCACGGGTGACGTTCGTCCGCGACATGCTGGGCCGGCTCGCGGAGCAGTACGTGAGCCAGCTCGGCTGGTCGGTGGCCCCGGACGAGCGCGGCGAGATCCTCGAGGAGCTGCGCACGACCCGCGAGATCCGGATCTCGCTCAACCTCGCGTGGATGCCGCTCACGCCCCAGGGGCTGGTCTCCGCCCTGCTGTCGAAGCCGGCCCGCCTCGACGCCGCCGCGCCGGAGCTGTCCGCGCACGAGCGCGCCGCCCTGCTCCGCGACGCCGACGCCCCGTGGACCGAGGCCGACGTCCCGCTGCTGGACGAGGCGGCGGAGCTGCTCGGCGAGGACGACCAGGCCGCCCGCGCCCAGGCGAAGCACGACGCCGCGCAGCGCGCCCAGGAGCTCGACTACGCCCGCCAGGTGCTGGAGCAGTCCGGCACCGGCCTGGTCTCGGCCGAGCTGCTGGCGGACCGGTTCGCCGCGACCGGCCCGGCGCTCACCACCGCCGAACGCGCCGCCGCCGACCGCACCTGGACCTACGGGCACGTGGTGGTCGACGAGGCGCAGGAGCTCTCCCCCATGGCCTGGCGGATGGTGCTGCGCCGGGTGCCGACCCGGTCGCTCACCGTCGTCGGCGACGTCGCGCAGACCTCGACCGCCGCGGGCACCCGGGACTGGGCCGCGACGTTCGACCGGATCCTCGCGGGCGGGTGGCGGCTGTCCGAGCTCACCGTGAACTACCGGACGCCCGCGTCCGTCGCCCGCGCCGCCGAGCGCGTCGGCCGCGCGGCCGGGCTGCCGCTCACCCCGACCACCTCGGCGCGCGACGTCGAGGACGCCCTGCGCACGGAGCTGGTCGACGCGGCGGCCGTGCCCGAGGCGGTGGCGCGGCAGGCCGAGGCGGCGCTCGCCGCGGTCCGCGACGCGAGCGGCGCCGGGCGCGTGGCCGTCATCGCGGCCCCCGAGGCGCTGCCGGCGCTGGCGCGGGTGCTGCCGCAGGCCGGGGCGACCCGGGCGGGCTCGCCCGACCTGGACGCCCCTCTGACGCTGATGACGCCGACGCAGAGCAAGGGCCTGGAGTTCGACGCGGTGGTGCTGGTGGAGCCGGCCGACGTCCTCAAGGGCGGGGCGGGCGACCTGTACGTCGCGATGACCCGGCCGACGCAGGCGCTGCGGGTCGTGCACAGCCGGCCGCTGCCGGCGGGCTGGGAGCAGCCGGACGCGGACTGACCCGCGGCACGGGTGTCCGAGGACCGGGACCGGCTTGGAACCGCGCGCCTCGAGGCGCACCATAGGCCCGTGCTACGCGCCCTGCTCCTCGAGAACCTGCATCCCCAGGCCCGCACCATCATGGAGGCGGCCGGCTACGAGGTCGTCACGCGCTCCGGCGCGCTCGACGAGTCCGAGCTGATCGAGGCGCTGCAGGGCGTGCACCTGCTGGGCATCCGGTCCAAGACCAACGTCACCGAGGCCGTGCTCGACGCCGCGCCCGACCTGGTCGCGGTCGGCGCCTACTGCATCGGCACGAACCAGATCGACCTGCACGCGGCGGCGTCCCGCGGCGTCGCGGTGTTCAACGCCCCGTTCTCGAACACCCGCTCGGTGGTCGAGATCGCGCTGGCCGACATCATCGCGCTGACCCGGCGGCTCACCGTGCTCGACAAGTCGATGCACGAGGGCGTCTGGAACAAGTCGGCCGACGGCTCGCACGAGGTCCGCGGTCGCACCCTCGGCATCGTCGGCTACGGCAACATCGGCACCCAGCTGTCGGTGCTCGCCGAGAACCTCGGCATGTCCGTCGTCTTCTACGACACCGCCGAGAAGCTGGCGCTGGGCAACGCGCGCCGCGCGGAGACGCTCGACGAGCTGCTCGACGTCGCCGACATCGTCACGCTGCACGTCGACGGCCGCAGCGGCAACGCCGGCCTGTTCGGCGCCAAGCAGTTCGCGCGGATGCGCGAGGGCGCGATCTTCCTCAACCTGTCGCGCGGCTTCGTCGTCGACTACGCCGCCCTGCGCGACGCGGTGCTCGCCGGGCACGTGGCCGGCGCGGCCGTCGACGTGTTCCCCGTCGAGCCGAAGCGCAAGGGCGACCCGTTCGAGTCCGAGCTGCGGGGCCTGCCGAACGTCATCCTCACCCCGCACACCGGCGGGTCGACCGAGGAGGCGCAGGAGGCGATCGGCCAGTTCGTGTCGAACAAGCTCCGCGACTTCATGAACACCGGCACGACGATGCTCAGCGTCAACCTGCCGAACCTCACGCTCGAGGCGCGCCCGGGCGTGCACCGGCTCACCTACCTGCACCGCAACGTCCCCGGCGTGCTGGCGGCGGTCAACAACACGCTCGCCGAGCACGGCGCGAACATCGAGGGCCAGCTGCTGGCCACCCGCGGCGAGGTCGGCTACGTGGTGACCGACGCGGTCGCGGTCGAGCCCGCGGTCGTCGCGGCGCTGCGCGCCCGCCCGGAGACGATCCGGCTGCGCGTCGTCGACTGACGACCGGCCCGCCCGGCGGGGTGCCCGGCCCACGCGCTAGCGTCGGGACCGTGCACCTCGCCGACGACGCCCGCCACGACCGACTCCCCCTGCGCCGCGCCGGGCGCTCCGGCCTGGACCTCCCCGCGGTGACCCTGGGGCTGTGGCAGAACTTCGGGGACGCCACGCCGTTCGCCGACCAGCGCGCGCTCGTGCTGGCCGCGTTCGACGCGGGCGTCGTGCACCTCGACCTCGCGAACAACTACGGTCCCCCGCCCGGCGCCGCCGAGGAGAGCGTCGGGCGGCTGCTCGCGACGGACCTCGCGCCGTACCGCGACGAGCTGCTGATCGCCACCAAGGCCGGCTACCGGCAGTGGCCCGGCCCGTACGGCGAGTTCGGCTCGCGCAAGTACCTGCTCGCGTCCCTCGACCAGTCGCTGCGCCGGCTCGGCACCGACCGGGTCGACGTGTTCTACAGCCACCGGTACGACCCGAGCACCCCGCTGGAGGAGACCCTCGGCGCGCTGAAGACCGCCGTCGACTCCGGGCGCGCCCTGTACGCGGGGATCTCGTCGTACTCCGCGCGCCGCACCGCCGAGGCGCTGGCCGTCGCCGACGACCTGGGCCTGAGGCTGACCCTGCACCAGCCGTCCTACTCGATGCTGAACCGCTGGGTCGAGCAGCCCGACGGGGAGGCCGGCGACCGCAGCCTGCTCGACGTCGCCGGCGAGGCCGGGCTCGGGGTCGTCGCGTTCTCGCCCCTCGCCCAGGGCATGCTCACCCGCAAGTACCTGGGCGGCGTGCCCGAGGACTCCCGGGCGGCGCGCGGCGGGCCGCTGCGGCCGGAGTACCTGAGCGACGAGAACCTGGACCGGGTGCGCGCGCTGAACGCGGTGGCGGAGGCGCGGGGCCAGTCGCTCGCGCAGCTGGCCGTCGCCTGGGTGCTGCGGGACCCGCGGGTGACGTCGGTCGCGCTCGGCGCCCGGACCCCCGAGCAGCTCCGGGAGAACCTCGCCGCCGTCGACGGCCCCGCGCTCACCGACGACGAGCTGGCCGAGATCGACCGGCACGCGGGGGACGCCGGCATCAACCTGTGGGGCTCGCGGTCCTCGGACCTCTGACACTCACAGGGAACTCTGCGCCGTTGCCTCGGGCTACGCACACGTAACTTACGCATCCGTAGGTTACGGTGACCTCGTGACCGACTTCACGCGACCGTGGCACTCCTCCTACGCGCCGGGCGTCCCGCCCGTCGTCGACGTGCCCGACGAGCCGCTGACCGCCGCCCTGGACCGCGCCGCCGCGTCCTGGCCCGAGCGCGTCGCGGTGGACTTCATGGGCGGGACGACGACGTACGCCGAGCTGGCGGGTGCCGTGGCGCGGGGCGCCGCCGTGCTCCGCGGCCTCGGCGTCCGCGCCGGCGACCGGGTCGCGATCGTGCTGCCGAACTGCACCGCGCACGTCGTCGCGTTCTACGCCGCCCTGCGGCTCGGCGCGGTCGTCGTCGAGACGAACCCGACGTACACCGCCGACGAGCTCGCGCACCAGCTCGCCGACTCCGGCGCCACCGTCGCGCTCGTCTGGGAGAAGGCCGTCGCGCCCGTCCTGGCGGGGCAGGACCGCACCGCGGTCCGCACGGTCGTCGCGGTCGACGTGTCGGCCGACCTGCCCGCCGCCAAGCGCCTCGCGCTCCGGCTCCCCCTGCCGGCCGCCCGCCGGACCCGCGGCGCCCTGCGCGCCGCGCTGCCGGCCGGCACCCCGGTGTGGCACCGCCTGGTCGCCGAGGCGACCGCGCTGCCCGCCGGGACCCCCGGGCCCACCGCGGACGACGTCGCGCTCCTGCAGTACACGGGCGGCACCACCGGCACGCCCAAGGCCGCCGTGCTCACGCACCGGAACCTCGCCGCGAACGCCGTGCAGGGCCAGGCCTGGACCCAGGCCGAGCCGGGCACCGAGACGATCTACGGCGTGCTGCCGTTCTTCCACGCGTTCGGCCTGACTCTCTGCCTCACGTACGCGACCCGCGTCGGCGCGACCCTGGTGGCCTTCCCGAAGTTCGACCCGGCGACCGTGCTCGCCGCGCAGCGGCGCCGCCCCGGCACCTTCCTGCCGGCGGTGCCGCCGATGCTCGACCGGCTCGCCGCGGCCGCCGAGGCGAAGAAGGCCGACCTGTCGTCCTTCCGGTACGCGATCTCCGGCGCGATGTCCCTGTCGGCCGAGACCGCCGCCCGCTGGGAGCGGCTGACCGGCGGCCTCGTCATCGAGGGCTACGGCATGACCGAGACCTCCCCCGTCGCGCTCGGCAGCCCGCTGTCCCCCGCTCGCCGCCCCGGCGCGCTCGGCCTGCCGTTCCCGAGCACCGACGTCCGGGTGGTCGACCAGGAGGACCCGACCCGCGACGTCGCCCCCGGCGAGCAGGGCGAGCTGCTGATCCGCGGCCCGCAGGTGTTCGCCGGCTACTGGAACCGGCCCGAGGAGACCGCCGACCAGCTGCTGCCCGGCGGCTGGCTGCGCACCGGCGACGTCGTCCGGCTGGACGAGGACGGCTTCGTCGTCCTGGTCGACCGGATCAAGGAGATGATCGTCACCGGCGGGTTCAAGGTGTACCCGTCGCAGGTCGAGGACAAGCTCCGCGGCATGCCGGGCGTCCGGGACGTGGCCGTGGTCGGCCTGCCCGGCGGCGACCTCGGGGAGAAGGTCGTGGCCGCGATCGTCACCGAGCTCGGGGCGCACGTCGACATCGCCGCGGTGCGCGAGTGGTGCGGCGAGCGGCTGGCCCGGTACGCGGTGCCCCGCGACCTCGTCATCCTGCCCGAGCTGCCGCGGTCCCAGATCGGCAAGGTGCTCCGCCGGGTGGTCCGGGACGACCTGCTGGCGGCCTCGGCGGTCTGACGCCCGCCGCGCGTCCGGCGGCAGCACGACGAGGGGCCCCGCACCGGAAACCGGTGCGGGGCCCCTCGTCGCGCGGGTCAGCCGCGGGCGACCGGGAGCGTCCGCTCCCACCAGTCGAGCACGTGCTCGAACCGCACCAGCCGGTGCTGCGGGCGGCCCGACCGGGTCAGCTCGTGGCCCTCGCCCGGGAACAGCAGCAGCTCGGCCGGCACCCCGCGGCGCTTCAGCTCGACGAACCAGCGCTGCCCCTGCTCGACCGGGCACCGCCAGTCCTGCTCGGAGTGGATGACGAGCGTCGGCGTGGTCACGCGGGACACGTGCGCCATCGGCGACTGGGCCGCCACCTGCGCGCGGGCCTCCTCGTCGTCGCCGTCGCCCAGGTACTCCAGGCCGAAGAACCAGCCGATGTCGCTCGACCCGACGAACGACACCGGGTCGAGGAAGCCGCGCTCGACGATCGCGCCGACGAACCGGTCGGTGCGGGTGGTCAGCCACGCCGTGAGGTAGCCGCCGTAGGAGCCGCCCATGACGCCGACCCGCTCGCCGTCCAGCGCCGGGTCCTCGAGCGCCGCGTCGAGCAGGGCGAGGACGTCGTCCGTGTCGACCGTGCCGAAGCCGTGCTGGATCGCCTTGCCGTGCGCCGACCCGTAGCCGGCCGCACCGCGCGGGTTGCCGTAGACGACCGCGTAGCCGGCCTCGGCGAGCGTCTGCACCTCGTCGAACAGGCCGACCGTGTACTGGGCGTAGGGGCCGCCGTGGATCATGAGGATCGTCGGGTGCGGGCCGGCGAACCGCTCCGGGTCCGGCGTGACGACCCAGCCGTGCACCGGGTAGCCGTCGGGCGCGGTGGCCGTGACCTCGCGCGGCGCGCGGACCCGGCCGGTGGCGCGCAGCGGCGCCGACCAGTCGGTGAGCGCGCGGGTCTCCCCCGTGGCCAGGTCGACCGCGTGCAGGTCGCCGGACGTGGCCGGGCCCGCGGCGGTGACGACGGCCACCGGCGCGTCGGTCGCCGCGGCGACGCCGTGGGCGACGAGGCCGGTGAGCAGGTCCCGGGTCGAGCCGTCGGCGCGGTGCTGGCGCAGGACGACCGTGCCACGGTGCAGCACCCCCGCGAGGACGCCGTCCGCCGTCACGGCGAACGTCCCGGGGTCGAGGTCGACCGCCTCGGCGTCGGTCAGCCGCTCGGGGGCGCCCGCGGCGGTCGGCGCGGCGTCGCCGGCGGTCAGCGGGAGGCGGAACAGCCCCGTCTGGCTCGCGACGAACTCCCGGCCCGACGACCCCATGTCCTGCGCGAGCAGCCACAGGGCCGCGCCGTCGGCCGACGGCAGCGCCGCGGCCACGGCGAGCGTGCTGCCGGCGTCCGCGTCGGTCAGCGGGACGAGCGCGTGGTCGGCCTCGGGTGCGGTGTCCACGACGACCGCGTCCGAGCGCAGGTCCTGGTCCTTGCCTTCGTGCCGGGCGGCCACGGCGACGACGTACCGCCCGCCGGGGAACCAGGCGACCTGCTCGACGTCGGTGTCGCCGGACGTGATCTGGCGGGCGGCGGGCTCGTCGGCCTCGGCCGTGGGCAGCGCGGCGCGGGCACCGGGGTCGGCGGGCACGTCGACGACGAACAGCTGGCGGCGCTTGTCGCGCGTGAAGCCGACGCCGTCGTTGCGGTACGGCAGCTCGGTGATGTGCCGGGGGCGCTCGGCGCCGGAGTCGCCGTCGCCGTACCGGCCCTCCTCGGGCACCCGGGCGACGAACGCCAGCGTCGCGCCGTCCGGCGAGAACCGCGCGGTCTGCACGCCCAGCGGCGCGTCGGTCAGCCGGACCGGCTCGCCGCCCGCGGCCTCGACCAGGAACAGCTGCGGACGCCCCTTCGGCTCGGCGCGCAGGAACGCGACCCAGCGGCCGTCCGGCGAGACCTGCGGGTCGGTGTCGCGGTGGCCGCGGGTCAGGCGCTGCGGCGGCGTGGCGCCGTCGGTCGCCACCCGCCAGAGCTGGCCGGTGTACTCGTCGGACTCGAGGTCCGGGGCGGTGCGGGCGACGACGGCGAACGAGCCGTCGGGGGCGACCGCGGGGGTTCCGGGGGCGTGCAGGAGCGCGAGGTCAGCAGGGATCACGGATCCGACGGTAGTACGCGCGGGGCGCCCGCGGGGCCGGAGACGCCGCTCCGGGACCCGCGCGGGCGGGTCCGGGACGGGTGCAGGCCGGCTGCGTGCCGGGTGCGTCGCGGGTCGGCGACCCGCGCGGGGCCTCCCGGCGACGCGTCAGGCGGTCGGCGCGTCCTCGGCGGGCGCATCCGGCGACGCGACGCGGGCGGCGTCGGCGGCCTCGTTCTCCGCACGCAGCACGGTGATCGCCGCCTCGAAGTCCTCGAGGCTGTTGAACGCCTGGTAGACGCTGGCGAACCGCAGGTAGGCCACCTCGTCCAGGTCGCGCAGCGGGCCGAGGATCGCGAGGCCGATCTCGTACGCGTCGAGCTCGGCGCTGCCGCTCGCGCGCAGGTTCTCCTCCACGCGCTGCGCGAGCACCGCGAGGTCGTCGTCGCTGACCGGTCGGCCCTGGCAGGCCTTCCGGACGCCGTTGACGATCTTCTCCCGGCTGAACGGCTCGGTGGCGCCCGACCGCTTCACGACCGACAGGCTCGCGGTCTCGATCGTGGTGAACCGGCGGTTGCACTGCGGGCACTGGCGCCGGCGGCGGATCGACAGGCCGTCGTCGGACGTGCGGGAGTCCACGACGCGGGAGTCGGCGTGACGGCAGAACGGGCAGTGCATGGACGCCTCCTCCGGGATGTGGTGCACGCGCCGGGGCGGGACCGCGACGATGCGCGCCCGCCCGGACGACCGGGACACGGTAGGGCTCCGGGAGCGGGCGGTGCAAGGCGGATCCGCGCAGGGGTGAACCCGCTGGTCACGAGCGGGGGAAGCGGTGCCCGGGCAGACGACGAGGGTGGCCGCTGCTGCGGCCACCCTCGTGGGGACGCCCCCGTCCCGTCTCGTCCGGACGACTCGCCTCGTCCGGACGGTTGCTGCACGCCTCTGCGTCCGACCCGAGGGCCGTGACGACGACGCGTCCCTCGCGGCGAGCCCCCCAGCCAGCCGTTCGAGGTGGCACCACAGTAGAGGCGCGCCTGCCAATTACGCAAGCACCGAGTGCCGTAATCCGTTCGAGACCTGCACGGCGACTGACCAGCGGCTTCGGAGCGGCTCGAATCGACGATCCAGGCCCGCTCGCACGGGTCGCGGCGACCGACCCGCCGTCAGGAGCCGGCGGGGAGCAGCAGGACCTGGCCGGCCTGGAGCGAGGCGTCCGCGAGGCCGTTCAGCTCCTGCAGGCCGAGCACGACGTCGCGCACGTCCTCGCCCGGGCCGGCGACGCTGGCGGCGATCGCCCACAGCGTCTCTCCCGACTGCACCGCGTGCGTCGTGACCTCGGTGGCGCGCTCCGGCGACTCGGCCACGGCGCGCCCGCCGACCAGGCCGCCGAGGACGACCGCCAGGCCCAGGAGGGCGACGACGACACGACCGCGCCGCGTCAGGTGGAGACGGCCCTCGCCGCCTGCGGCGACCGGCCGGCGCGCATCCCCGTTGCGCCGGGCGGGAGCCTGCCGGCGCGCCGGACGGGCGATCCCCGGGTGTGCTGCGATCGCGCTCATCCCCACCACTTCCCTCCTGGGCCGCCGGGCGACCCGAGTCGAACACCTGTTCGTTCGAACGCTTGTACGATGGAACCACACCCCACCGACGATGTCGAGACACGATCGAACAGGTGTTTGATCCCGCCCGTCCGTCCCCCTACGCTCGGTGACGTCGGGTACAGCGCACCACGAGGCACTGACACGCCCGCCCGACGGACCGCCCCGGACCCACCTGCGGGCGGCCTGACCAGGGCGGACGGGACGGGAGCGGGGACATGGCGAGCGACGGGACGGGCACCGCGGCGGGCCTCGGCGAGGCGGCCGTGGCCGAGCTCGGGGACGGCGACGGGCTCACGCCGCGGCAGCGGCTGGTCCTCGAGACCGTGCGCGCGTCGGTGGAGTCGCGCGGCTACCCGCCGAGCATGCGGGAGATCGGCGACGCCGTCGGCCTCACCAGCCCGTCCAGCGTCAAGCACCAGCTCACGGCCCTCGAGCGCAAGGGCTACCTCCGCCGCGACCCGAACCGGCCGCGCGCGATCGAGGTCGTCCAGCCAGACGACTCGCGCGGCGTGGCCCCGCTCCCCGGGCTCGCGGGCGTCACCGGCATCGGGGACGCCGACTCCGCGGCCCGCGACGGTGCGCCCGAGGCCGCGTACGTGCCGGTGGTCGGCCGGATCGCCGCCGGCGGACCGATCCTCGCGGAGCAGCTCGTCGAGGACGTGTTCCCGCTCCCCCGCCAGCTCGTGGGCGCCGGCGAGCTGTTCCTGCTCAAGGTCGTCGGCGACTCGATGATCGACGCCGCGATCTGCGACGGCGACTGGGTCGTGGTCCGCCGGCAGCCCGTCGCCGAGAACGGGGAGATCGTGGCCGCCATGCTCGACGGCGAGGCGACGGTCAAGACGCTCAAGCGCGCGGACGGCCACGTGTGGCTGCTGCCGCAGAACCCGGCGTACTCCCCGATCGACGGCGACCACGCGCAGGTGCTCGGGCGCGTCGTCTCGGTGCTCCGCAGCCTCTGACCCGGCGGGGCACCGCCCCCTCCCGGGCCCGGGTCAGACCTCCCCGCGCAGGGCGGCGAGCGCGCGCCGCACGTCCGCCGCGTCGTTCCAGACGTGGAACGCCAGCCGGACCCGTCCCGCGCGGCCGGCGACCCGGCAGCCCGCGGCCAGCAGGGCGCCGCGCCGTCGCCCGTCGGGGTCCGGCAGCGTCACGATCGCGCTGCCGCCGGACCCGAGCCCGAGGCCCGCGCGGAAGTCGTCGGCGAGCCCGATCGCGTGCGCCTGGACGGCGTCGGGGTCCACGCCGGCGAACGCGTCCAGCGACTCGGCCGCGCCGAGCCACGCCTGCCAGGCCGGCGACACGTCGAACCGCCGCGCGTCCCCCGCCAGCCGCATCTCGGGCCCGTAGCAGGACGCCCAGGGGTCCTCGCCCGCGTACCAGCCCGCGTGCACGGGGCGCAGCGCGTCCTGCGCCCCGGCCCGGACGGTGAGGAAGCCGGTCCCGCGCGGCGCGCACAGCCACTTGTACGCCGCGGTCACGCTGACGTCGTACCGGGACGCGTCGACGCGGAGCCACCCGGCGGCCTGGGTGAGGTCGCACAGCGTCCGGGTGCCCGCCGCCCGGGCGGCCGCGAGCACCGCCTCGTCGTCGAGCACCGCGCCCGTCGCCGACTGCACCAGCGAGTAGGCGACCAGGTCGACGCCCGGCACGACGGCCTCGGCCAGCCGCTCCGCCGGCACGTGCTCGACCCGCAGCCGGTCCTGCGCGAGGAAGGGGAACACCACCGAGCTGAAGTCGCCCGCCACGCACACCACGCGCGCGCCGTCCGGGAGCGACGCCGCGGCCACCGCCGCCATCGCCGAGACCTGGGACCCGATCGCGACCCGGTCGGCCGGCACGCCGACCAGGGCGGCGAACCGCTCCCGGGCGGTCCCGACCGCGCGCTCGTACCGCGCCACGTCGAGGCCGCCGGACGACCAGCGGTCCACGTCCTCGTGCAGCGCCCGGGCGGTGCGCCGCGGCGCGACGCCCGCGGTGGCGGCGTCGAGGTGCCCCGGCGCGGGGTCGAAGTCGGAGCGCAGGTCGGCGAGGGAACGCATGCCCTCAGCCTCGTCGGCGCGTACCCATGCAGACAAGCACCGATTCCGCACCGACCCATGCATCCGCCTTATGGTGGGTCCATGGTCGCCCGCAGCCTCGACGCCGCCGCCCTGCGCCTCGTGCGTGCCGTCCGGGACACCGGCAGCGTCACCGCCGCCGCGCGCGAGCTCGGGCTGACGCAGCCGGCGGCGAGCCAGCAGCTGCGCGCCGTCGAGCGGCTCGTCGGCACGCCGGTCGTGGTCCGCGCCGGGCGCGGCGTGCGGCTCACGGACGCGGGCCGCGTGCTCGCCCGGAACGCCTCGGCGGTGCAGTCGGCGCTGGACGCGACGCTGGAGGAGGTCGCCGCCGTGGCCAGCCTGCGCGCGGGCCGGGTGCGCGTGGCGGCCTTCCCGTCCGCGGCGGCCACCCTGCTGCCCGCCGCCCTCGCCGCGCTGCGCGCCGCCCACCCCGGCGTGGGCGTCACGCTCGTGGAGGCGGAGCCGCCCGAGGCGCTGGCCGAGCTCGCCGCCGGCCGGGTGGACGTCGCCGTGACGTTCCGCGACGCGGGACCCGACGCCGGGCCGGCGGACGCCGGCGGGCTGCGGCGGGCGGCCCTGCTGCGGGACGAGGTGCTGGTCGTGCTGCCCGCGTCCGACGGGCGCGCCGACGGCGAGCCGGTCGACCTCGCCGGGCTCGCCGACCGGCCGTGGATCGCGGGCTGCCCGCAGTGCCGCGCGCAGCTCGTCGGCACCTGCGCCCGCGCCGGCTTCGCCCCGCGGGTCGACTTCGCGACCGACGACTACCTGGCGGTGCTCGGCCTGGTCCGGGCCGGCCTCGGCGTCGCGACGCTGCCCGGGCTCGCGCTGGCCGCGCTGCCGCACCCCGGCGTCACGGTGCACCCCGCCCGGCCCGGCGCCGCGCGGCTGGTGGAGGCGGTCGGCGAGGCGGGCACCGCCCGGGTGCCCGCCGTGGTCGCCGCGGTGGCGGCGCTGCGCGAGGCCGCGGCGGCGGTGCGGCAC
>NZ_JBYTEP010000041.1:0-40051 GCF_058792015.1 Cellulomonas sp. EB106-03-03-XG116 | reverse complement strand
ACGGCCTTCGTCGGCAGCGTCAGGGGTGTAGAAGAGACAGCCCCCGGGGAGCGGCGGCCTCGTGGGCGTGCGGGTGCCTCGCCGGCGCGCGCCGCGCTACTCCGCCGTGCGGCGCAGGACCTCCGTCAGGCGGTTCGCCGCCGACACCACCGCGGCGGCGTGCAGCCGCCCCGGCTGGCGGGACAGCCGCTCCACCGGGCCCGAGATCGAGACCGCCGCGACGACCCGCCCGGACTGCCCGCGCACCGGCGCGGAGACGGACGCGACGCCGACCTCGCGCTCGGACACGGACTGCGCCCAGCCGCGGCGGCGGACGCCGGACAGGATCGTCGCGGTGAACTTCGCGCCCTGCAGGCCGCGGTGCAGCCGGTCCGGCTCCTCCCAGGCGAGCAGGATCTGCGCCGCGGACCCGGCCGCCATCGTGAGCGTCGCGCCCACGGGGATCGAGTCGCGCAGGCCGATGGGTCGCTCGGCGGCGGCCACGCAGATGCGCTGGTCGCCCTGGCGGCGGTAGAGCTGGGCGCTCTCGCCCGTGTGGTCGCGCAGCGCCGCGAGCACGGGGCCGGCGGCGGCGAGCAGCCGGTCCTCGCCGGCGGCGCTCGCCAGCTCCGTCAGCCGCGGACCCAGGACGAACCGGCCCTGCATGTCGCGCCCCACCAGGCGGTGGTGCTCGAGCGCGACGGCCAGCCGGTGGGCCGTGGGGCGGGCAAGATGGGTGGCGTTGACCAGCTGCGCGAGGGTGGCGGGTCCGGCCTCGAGGGCGTTGAGGACCGAGGCGGCCTTGTCCAGCACGCCGACTCCGCTAGAGTTGTCCATAGGTCGATATTGCCGTCTCGCACACTGAGACGCAAGTCGGCACCACGAAGACCCCGGTCGGCCCCCACCGACCGACGGAGGAGAGGACGCCCGAACATGGCCGGCACACTGGCGGAGAAGGTGTGGGAGAACCACATCGTGCGGCGCGGCGCCGACGGCGCGCCCGATCTGCTCTACATCGACCTGCACCTCGTGCACGAGGTCACCAGCCCCCAGGCGTTCGAGGGGCTCCGGCTCGCCGGCCGCCCCGTCCGCCGCCCGGACCTCACGCTCGCCACCGAGGACCACAACACCCCGACGCTCGACATCGACCTGCCGATCGCCGACGCGACGTCGCGCACGCAGATCGACACGCTGCGGAACAACGCGAAGGAGTTCGGCGTCCGGCTGCACTCCCTCGGCGACGCGGACCAGGGCATCGTGCACCAGGTCGGCCCGCAGCTCGGCCTGACGATGCCGGGCCTGACGGTCGTGTGCGGCGACTCGCACACGTCCACGCACGGCGCGTTCGGGGCGCTGGCGTTCGGCATCGGCACGTCCGAGGTGGAGCACGTGCTCGCCACCCAGACCCTGCCGCTGGCCCCGTTCAAGACCATGGCGATCACGGTCAACGGCGCCCTGCCGATCGGCGCGACGGCGAAGGACATCATCCTGGCGGTCATCGCCCGGATCGGCACCGGCGGCGGCCAGGGCTACGTCCTGGAGTACCGCGGCGAGGCCATCCGGTCCCTCTCGATGGAGGGCCGCATGACCATCTGCAACATGTCGATCGAGGCGGGCGCGCGCGCCGGCATGATCGCCCCCGACCAGACGACCTTCGACTACCTCAAGGGCCGCCCGCACGCCCCCGAGGGCGCCGACTGGGACGCCGCGGTCGCGTACTGGGAGACGCTGCGCAGCGACGACGACGCGACGTTCGACGCCGAGGTGGTCCTGGAGGCCGCGGACCTCGAGCCGTTCGTCACCTGGGGCACCAACCCCGGCCAGGGCCTGCCGCTGTCGGGCACGGTGCCGGTGCCGGAGGAGATCGCCGACGCCAACGAGCGGGTGGCCGCCGAGCGGGCCATCGAGTACATGGGCCTGACGCCCGGCCAGCCGCTGCGCGAGATCGCCGTCGACACGGTGTTCATCGGCTCCTGCACCAACGGCCGGATCGAGGACCTGCGGGCCGCCGCCAAGCTCATGCAGGGCCAGAAGAAGGCCGACACCCTGCGCGTCCTCGTCGTGCCGTCGTCCGCCCGCGTGCGGCTGCAGGCCGAGGCCGAGGGCCTGGACAAGATCTTCCTCGACTTCGGGGCGGAGTGGCGCAACGCCGGCTGCTCGATGTGCCTGGGCATGAACCCGGACCAGCTCGCGCCGGGGGAGCGGTCGGCGTCGACGTCGAACCGCAACTTCGAGGGCCGGCAGGGCAAGGGCGGCCGCACGCACCTGGTGTCCCCGCTGGTCGCCGCCGCCACGGCCATCCGCGGCACGCTGTCGTCCGTCTCCGACCTGGGCCCGGACGTGGCCGTCCCGGACGGCTCGCCGCTGGACCTCCAGCCGGCCTGAGCCGCCGCACCGC
This sequence comes from Cellulomonas sp. EB106-03-03-XG116, assembly GCF_058792015.1. Classification (NCBI taxonomy): domain Bacteria; kingdom Bacillati; phylum Actinomycetota; class Actinomycetes; order Micrococcales; family Cellulomonadaceae; genus Cellulomonas; species Cellulomonas sp. EB106-03-03-XG116. The sequence continues at coordinate 37,674 of NZ_JBYTEP010000041.1, read as the reverse complement.
CGCCCCGAAGACCCTCTGACCGAGAGAGCGAGCACGCTCGTGGAGAAGTTCACCCAGCACACCGGCGTCGGCGTCCCGCTGCGCCGCAGCAACGTCGACACCGACCAGATCATCCCGGCCGTCTACCTCAAGCGCGTGACCCGCACGGGCTTCGAGGACGCGCTGTTCGCGGCCTGGCGGAACGACCCGTCGTTCGTCCTCAACCAGGACGCCTACCGCACCGGCTCGGTCCTCGTGGCCGGCCCGGACTTCGGCACCGGCTCGTCCCGCGAGCACGCCGTGTGGGCGCTCAAGGACTACGGCTTCAAGGTCGTCCTGGCCTCGCGGTTCGCGGACATCTTCCGCGGCAACTCCGGCAAGCAGGGCCTCGTGGCGGCCCAGCTGGCGCAGGAGGACGTCGAGCTCATCTGGAAGGTCCTCGAGACCGCGCCCGGCACCGAGGTGACCGTCGACCTCGGGACGAAGACCGTCACCTGCGACGACGTCGTGGTGCCGTTCCAGATCGACGACTACACCCGCTGGCGCCTCATGGAGGGCCTGGACGACATCGGCCTCACCCTGCAGCACGAGGACGAGATCACCGCGTTCGAGGCCACCCGCGACGCCTGGCGCCCGAAGACCCTGCCGGCCAAGCACCTGCCGCCGGTGGAGATCAAGGCCGCCCGCCCGGTCGAGCTGAGCCTGGGTCGCCGCCCCGGCCTCTGAGCCGTCGACCCCCGGGACACCGCCCGGGTCGCGCAGCGTGCTGCGCGGCCCGGGCGTCCCCTTTGTGGAGGTTTGGCGCACGCTGTGCGGCCCGTACGGCGCGCGTGCGGGCCGCCGCCGCGCCGTGCGCCACCATGGGGGGATGACCGATCTCCTCTACGTCCACGGCGGCACGCCCCTCTCGGGCGAGATCACCGTGCGGGGCGCCAAGAACTTCGTCTCCAAGGCGATGGTGGCGTCCCTGCTGGGCGAGACCCCGAGCGAGCTGCGCAACGTGCCGCAGATCCGCGACGTCGGCGTCGTCACCGGCCTGCTGGAGCTGCACGGCGTGCGGGTGTCCGCCGACGCCGAGGGGGGCGTCCTGCGCCTCGACCCGACCGACGTCGAGTCCGCGCACGTGGCCGACATCGACGCGCACGCGGGCTCCAGCCGCATCCCGATCCTGTTCTGCGGCCCGCTGCTGCACCGGCTCGGCGAGGCGTTCATCCCCGACCTGGGCGGCTGCCGGATCGGCGACCGGCCGATCAACTACCACCTGGACATCCTGCGGCAGTTCGGCGCCGTGGTGGACAAGCGCGAGAACGGGATCCACATCCGCGCCCCGCGCCGGCTGCAGGGCACGAAGATCACGCTGCCGTACCCGAGCGTCGGCGCCACCGAGCAGCTGCTGCTGACCGCCGTGCGCGCCGAGGGCATGACCGAGCTCACGAACGCGGCCATCGAGCCCGAGATCATGGACCTGATCAACGTCCTGCAGAAGATGGGCGCGATCATCTCGGTCGACACGGACCGGGTCATCCGGATCGAGGGCGTCGACCGGCTCGTGGGCTTCCAGCACACCGCGCTCGCCGACCGCATCGAGGCCGCGTCCTGGGCGTCCGCCGCGCTGGCCACGGGCGGCGACGTCTACGTCCGTGGCGCGACCCAGCCCGAGATGACCGCGTTCCTCAACACGTTCCGCAAGGTGGGCGGCGAGTTCGCGATCGACGACGAGGGCATCCGGTTCTTCCACCCGGGCGGCGACCTGAAGTCGATCGTCCTCGAGACCGACGTGCACCCGGGGTTCATGACCGACTGGCAGCAGCCGCTGGTCGTCGCGCTGACCCAGGCCAAGGGCCTGTCGATCGTGCACGAGACGGTCTACGAGAACCGGTTCGGCTTCACCGACGCCCTGCGCGGCATGGGCGCCACGATCCAGGTCTACAAGGAGTGCCTGGGCGGGCGGCCCTGCCGGTTCGGGCAGCGGAACTTCTCGCACTCCGCCGTCGTCTCCGGCCCGACGCCGCTCACCGCGGCCGACATCGAGGTCCCGGACCTGCGCGGCGGGTTCAGCCACCTGATCGCGGCGCTGACCGCCCAGGGCACCTCCGCGGTGCGCGGGATCAGCCTGATCGACCGGGGCTACGAGAACTTCACCGCGAAGCTCGAGGCGCTCGGCGCCAAGTTCGACCGCGACTGACGCCGCCGCGCCCGCGGCCCCACGACGCCCGCCCCGCCTCCCCGGCCGGGCGGGCGTCGTCGTCCCCGGGCGGGGCGTCGTCGTCCCCAGGCGGGCGAAGTGGGGGTTTACAACGGAGGAACGGCTTCGCTAGACAGAAGCCACGGTTATCCGTTGTAACGGCCGGGTGGCGCTCAGCCGCCGCCCCCTGGCCCCGATGGCGAAGGAGCCACCGTGAGCCAGCCCGTCCCTGCCCCCGCGCGCCCGCGTCCGGGTGCCCAGCCCCGATCGAGCGGCCTGTCCCGGCGCGGCTTCCTCGCCGGCCTCGGCGCCGTCGGCCTCGGCGCCACCGTCGCCGCCTGCTCGAGCGGCAGCCCGTCGCCGTCGGGCACGTCGCGCGGCGGCGTCGTCGACCTCACCTTCTGGAACGGCTTCACGGGTGGCGACGGGCCCGTGATGCAGGACCTCGTCGACCGGTTCAACGCCGAGCACGACGGCGTCGACGTCACGATGACGACGATGGAGTGGGCCGACTTCCACGCCAAGCTGCCCGCCGCACTGACCTCCGGCCAGGGCCCGCACATCGCGATCCAGCACCTCGACTCGCTGCCGACCTCGGCCGCCCGGGGGCTGCTGCTGCCGCTGGACGACCTGGCCGCCGACCTCGCGCTGACCGCGGACGACTTCATCCGGCCGGTGTGGGACGCCGGCATCTACGCGGGCGCCCGGTACGGCATCCCGCTCGACGTGCACCCGCTCGGGTTCTTCTGCAACACCGCGGTGATGGCCGGCGCGGGCCTCGACCCCGCCGACCCGCCGATGGACCGCGCGTCCTACGAGGCGGCGCTCGACGCGCTCCTCGCGAACGGGGTCGCGGGGCACTGGATGAGCCCGCACACCTTCACGGGCGGGCAGACCCTGCAGTCCCTGATCTGGCAGTTCGGCGGGGACCTCCTCGACGCCGACGGCGCCACCGCCGCGTGGGCGCGGGACGAGGGCGTCGAGGCCCTGTCCTGGATGGTCGACGCCGTGCACCGGGGCTGGAGCGCCCGCGACGTCGGGCAGGACGCGGACATCATCGCCCTGCAGAACGGGCAGGCGGCGTTCAACTGGAACGGCATCTGGTCGATCAACACGCTCGACGGCATCAGCGGGCTCGAGTGGGACGTCCGGCGGCTGCCGCGGATCGGGAGCGTCGACGCGGCGTGGGCCGGGTCGCACAACTTCGTGCTGACCAAGCAGAAGGGCACGACGGACGACCAGCTCGAGGCGGCCCGCACGTTCGTGAACTGGGTGTCGCAGCAGTCGGCGGCGTGGGCGGTCGGCGGGCAGGTCCCGGCGCGGCGCTCGGCGCGGGAGTCGGCCGAGTTCCAGGCCCTCGCCCCGCAGGCCGCGATCGCCGAGCAGGCCGACGACCTCCGGTTCCCGCCGTCGATCCCCGGCATCGGCGACGCGATCGGCGAGCTCTACACCGCGCTGAACGAGGCGGTGCTGCTCGTGAAGGAGCCGCGCGAGGCCCTGGCCGACGCGGCGGCGCGCGCGGACCAGGTGCTGGCCGACAACCGCGACCGCTACGGCGCATGAGCGCGGCGCTCCCGACGCCCCGGCGCCCGCTGCGCCGGGGCGCGTGGTGGACGCCCTGGGCGTTCCTGGCGCCGTTCGCGCTGGTGTTCGGCACGTTCGTCGCGCTGCCGGCGGTGCGCGGGCTCTGGATGTCCCTGCACGACTGGGACTACCTCATGCCGAGCAAGCCGTTCGTGGGGCTCGGCAACTACGCGGACCTGTTCGACTCGACCAGCGTGGTGTTCCAGCGGTTCTGGGACGGCATGGCCGCGACGGGGATCTTCGTGGTCGCGTCGGTGCCGTTCCTGCTCACGCTCCCGCTGCTGCTCGCCATGGCGCTGAACCGGCGGTTCCCGGCGCGCACGTTCGTGCGGGCCGTGGTGTTCCTGCCGTACGTGCTCGGGGTGGCCGTGGTCGGCGTGCTGTTCCGGTTCGTGCTCGACCCGAACCTCGGGGTGCTCAACCACCTGCTCGGTCTGACCCGCCTGGACCGGGTGCTGCACGCGCTCGGCGCGGGGGACCCGGTGCCCTGGCTGACCGCGCAGCCGTGGACGTGGGTGTCGCTGGTCGGGGTCACGGTCTGGTGGACCCTCGGGTTCAACACGATCATCTACCTGGCCGGGCTGCAGGACGTCCCGCGCGAGCTCTACGACGCCGCCCAGGTGGACGGGGCCTCCCCGGCGCAGCGGTTCCGGCACGTGACCCTGCCGGGCCTGCGGCCCGTGCTGGCGTTCGTGCTCACGATGACGTTCCTGGCCTCGGCGAACATGTTCGGGCAGGCCGACCTCATGACCAGCGGCGGGCCTGGCACCTCCACCCGCACGGCGCTCATGGTCATCCTCGACACCGGCCTCGGTCAGTACCGGATGGGCTCCGCCGCGGCCATGGGCTACCTGCTGTCGATCGGCCTGGGCCTGGTGTCGATCGCCAGCTTCTGGGCCCTGCGCGAGCGGGGCGGCGGCGGTCGCCGGCGGGGTGCCCGAGCCCGCCGCCGCGCCGCCGGGGGCGCGTCGTGAGCGCGCGCGGGACGGGGCGTGCCCGCCGCGGGCTCGGCGCGGGCGCGGTCGCGGCGCTCGTGCTCGTGCTGGTCGCCACCTTCGTGGGACCGCTGCTCTGGATGGGCCTGACCTCCGTGAAGTCGTACGGCGAGGCCACGGCCTCCCCGCCGACGCTGTGGCCGCAGGAGGTCGACCTGTCCGCCTACGGCCGGCTGCTCAGCCTCGACGGGCCGTACCCGGTGCTGCGCTGGTTCCTCAACTCGCTGCTGGCCGGCGTGCTGCACACCGCCCTCGTCCTGGTGGTGGCGTCGACGGCGGCGTTCGCGCTGGCGAGGATGCCGTTCCGGGGCCGCGGGCTGGTGTTCGGCGTGATCGTGTCGACGCTGTTCCTGCCGGCCTTCGTGTTCCTCATGCCGAACTACCTGATGATCGACCGGCTCGGGTGGACGGACTCGGTGTGGGCGCTCGTCGTCCCGGGCGCCGCCGGGGCGTTCGGGGTGTTCTTCCTCCGGCAGTTCATGGTCAACCTGCCGGTGGAGCTGGAGGAGGCCGCCGCGCTCGACGGCGCGAACCAGTGGGGCGTGTTCCGCCGGGTGGTGCTGCCGAACACCCGGCCCGCCCTCGCCACCCTGGCCGTGCTGGCCTTCCTCGGGAACTGGAACGACTACATCTGGCCCGTCTACGTGCTGTTCAGCCCCGAGCGGCTCACGCTGCCGGCGGGCCTCCGGCTGCTCCAGGGCGCGTACGTGACGGACTACCCGTCGATCATGGCGGGCGCGGTCGTCGCGTCGGTCCCGGTCATCGTGCTGTTCGTGCTGACGCAGCGCTTCGTCATCGAGGGCGTCGCGCGCAGCGGGCTGAAGGGGTGAGCGGCGTGCGAGCGGGGCGCCCCGGCGGCGCGACGCGGACGGGCCGGACGGCCCGGGCGGGGGCCGCGGCGGCCCTCGTGCTCGCGGCGGCCCTGGCCGGCTGCGGCGGCCCCGGCGCCCCCGACCCCCACCCCGATCCCGACGCCGACCCCACGACCGCCGAGGAGACCGACGTGGCCTTCACCAACCCCGTGCACGACGGCAACCTGCCCGACCCGTTCGTCCTGCGCGCCGAGGGCGCGTGGTGGGCCTACGGCACCCAGGGCCGCCTCGGCACGCTGCCGGTCCTGCGCTCCGACGACCTCGTGCACTGGGAGGTGGTCGGCGACGGGATGCCGGTGCTCGCCCCGTGGTCCGGCGCGGGGCGGCACTGGGCCCCCGAGGTGGTCGAGCTCGGCGGGCGGTACGTCGCGTACTACACCGCGATGGAGCGCGGGACCCAGCAGCAGTGCCTGGGGGTCGCGTACGCGGACCACCCGGCGGGCCCGTTCGTCGACGGGTCTGGGACCCCGTTCGTGTGCGAGCACGAGGAGGGCGGGTCGATCGACGCGTCGCCGTTCGTCGACGTCGACGGCACGCCGTACCTGCTGTGGAAGAACGACGGGAACCACGTCGGCGTGCGGTCCTGGATCCGGGTGCAGCAGCTGAGCCCGGACGGCTCCGCGCTCGTGGGCGACGGCCCGGTGGACCTGATCACCCACGACCAGCCGTGGGAGGGGCACCTCGTCGAGGGTCCCACCGTGGTGGCGCGCGACGGGCGGTACCACCTGCTGTACTCCGCCAACGACTACGGGTCCGCGGACTACGGCGTCGGCTGGGCGGTCGCCGACGCGCTCACCGGGCCGTGGACCAAGCCGCGGGACGAGCCGCTCATGCGCTCGACGCCCGAGGCGGCCGGACCCGGGCACGGGTGCGTGGTGACCGCCGACGACGGGGCGACCTGGTACGTGCACCACGCCTGGCCGCCGGACGCGGTGGGCTCGACCTTCCCGGGCCGGCAGGTGTGGCTGACCCCGCTCGACTGGGACCCGGACGGCGCCCCCGTGCTCGACGGGCCCGCCGTCGAGGTGGGCCGGCACCCGTGACCGTGACGCTGCGGGACGTGGCCGCGCGCGCCGGGGTGTCGTTCAAGACCGTGTCGAACGTCGTGAACGACCACCCGCACGTCAGCGAGGTGACCCGGGCGCGCGTGCTCGCGGCGATCGAGCTGCTCGGGTACCGGCCCAACCAGACCGCGCGCAGCCTGCGGCACGGCCGCTCGGGGATCCTCGCGCTCGCGGTGCCGGAGCTCACGTCGCCGTACTTCGCCGCGCTCGCGTCCGCGGCGGGCCGCGCGGCGAAGGAGCACGGCCGCGTCCTGGTCATCGAGGAGACCCGGGGCGACCTCGAGGGGGAGCGGGTCGCGCTGGTGGACCTCACCTCGCGGCTCGTGGACGGCGTGATCCTGTCGCCCCTGGTCACGCCGCGCGAGGCGGTGGTTACGCGGATCGGGCGCACGCCGATCGTCATGCTCGGCGAGCACCGCTACGACGTCGGCGCGGACCACGTCGCGATGGACAGCGTCCGCGCCGCGCGCGAGCTGACCGAGCACCTGCTGGCCACCGGGCGGCGGCGGATCGCGGTGCTCGGGCGCCAGGAGCCCGGCAGCACCGGCGGCGAGCGGTGGCGCGGGCACGTCGAGGCGCTCGCGGCCGCCGGACTCGCCCCCGACGAGACCCTGGTGCCCCGGGTCGGCGCGTACCGCCGCGACGACGGCGTCCGGGCCGTCCGCGAGCTGCTCGCCGCCGGCGTGCGGCCCGACGCGGTGCTGTGCTTCAACGACCTGCTCGCCCTCGGGGCCTGGCATGCGCTGCGCGCCGCGGGCCTGGCGGTCCCGGGCGACGTCGCGGTCGCGGGGTTCGACGACGTCGAGGAGTCCCGGTACGCGGGCCTCACGTCGGTCGCGCCGGACCTCGGGCTGCTCGCGCGGGAGGCGGTGCGGCTCCTGGTGCGGCGGGTGGAGGACCCGGCCGTCGCGCCCGCCCAGGTCGTCGTCCCGTTCCGGGTGCGGGTCCGCGCGAGCACGGTCGGCTGACGCGCGCCGGCTCCCCGGGTTGCGGCCGGCGCGGACCCCCCTAGCGTGGGGCGCGGGTCCAGGGACGGCCCGGACCGTTGGGCCGGGGCCGGGGACGCCCCGAGGCACCGACCGCCGCCCCCGCGGGCGGCACGGGAGGCGCCCTCCGGACAGCGCCGCGGTCGGCGCGCCGCAGGGGGACGCGCCGACCGGCGGCGTGGTCGCGCGGGGCGTGCCGCCGGGCGGGGGCCGCCCGCCACCCGCCACGCTCAGCGCAGCGGGCGCTCGCGGAAGTCGTGCGGGCTGTGCGGCTCCTGGCCGGACACCGAGGCGACGATCGAGGCGGCGAGGTCCCGCATCTTCTGGTTCCGGGTCTGCGAGGCCCGGCGGAGGATGTCGAAGGCCTCCTCGGGGCCGCACCTGTTCTGGGCCATCACCACCCCGAGGGCCTGGTCGATGACGGCGCGCGCGGCCATGGCGCTGCGCAGGTCCTCGTTCGTGCGGCGCTGCTCCTGGGCCTGCGCGGCGACGGCCACGGCGCGCGCGGCGTCGTCGGCCAGCCGGGCGACGTCGGCGAGGACGTCCTCGTCCCACGCGCCGGGCCGGCGGTGGTACAGGTCGATGGCGAGGTCGACGTCCAGCCCGTCGCGGCGTGCCGCGGGCAGGGCGGCGGTGGCGCGGAACCCGGCGGCGAGCGTCGCCTCCCGCCACGTGGGCCACCGCCGGTCGTCGCGCACGTCGGGCACGGTGATCCGGCGCTGCTCGCGCGAGGCGTCGAGGCACGGCCCGTCGCCGGCCTCCTGCTCCGCGCGGTCGCAGGCCGAGGCGAGCGGGTCGGACGCCGCCGCGACGGCGGTCGTCCGGCCCAGCCGGACCGTGATCGCGGCGGAGCCGCCCGCGCGGCGGGCGGCGTGGCCGACGATCACGTCGAGCAGCTCGTCGACGGGGACCGCCGACACCAGCAGCTCGTGGATCTCGTCGAGCGCCCCGACCCGCCACGCCTCCGGCCCCGCGTCCTGCGCGGGGCCGCCGGGCGTGCCGGGCTGCGCCACGGCGCTCACCGCCTCAGCGCCCGTCGGCGGGCCCGGCACCCTCCGGCGCGTCGTCCGCGCCCTCGGTGCCGGTGTAGCCCGCCTCGGGCCCGTCGCCGTCGGAGCCCGGCGTGCTCTGCTCCGCCCGGTCGTCCGGGTCGCCGTCGGGCAGCGGGCCGTCGGGGTGCTCGGTCGGGTCGTGGCTCATGCGGGTCCTCCTCGTCGGACGTCCCTCACATGCTCGTGCCGGGACCCTCCGGCCGCATCTCGGGGCGGGCCGACGCCGGCGGCACGATCCGGAGCTGGACGCCCGCGTTCTCGGCGCGCCGGCGCAGCCGGGCGATGTGCAGCGCCGCGACGGGGCCGAGCCGCAGCAGGCCGGAGCCGTCGAGCACCAGCGTGCCGTGCGGCGGGACCGCCTTGAGCGCCTCCGCCAGGCCGGCGACCAGCGTCGGGGCCGTCGCGGCGTCGACCTCGCCCTCGAGGCGCGCGACCACCGTCCGCCCCTCCGGCACGTGCCGGACGGTGAGCGAGGCGGGCAGCGTCGGCCCGTCGACCGGGTGGCCCGCGGCCGCCGGGGAGCCCGGCGTGGCGGCGAGGCCGGCGAGGGCGGTGTCCAGGACGTCGCGGGGGTCGCGGTCGGCCGGCCGGCCCGGGAGCGACTCCAGCAGCCGCTCCGCGACGCCCCGGACCTTCACGTTGAGGTGCTCGGAGTGCCAGCGGAGGAACTCGAACGCCGCCGTGCCGTCCAGGCCGTAGGCGAGCATCGCGGCGCCCTTGGCCTGGTCGATGACCTCGCGGGACGCGATCGCCGCCGCGAGCATGTCGTCGGCCCGGCGGGCGGCGGTCGCGCCGATCTCCGCGCCGAGGTCGATCAGCAGGCCCAGCCGCTCGGCCGGCCGGCCGTCGTGGTGCGCGGCCCCGTCCGCCACCGGGTGGCCGTCGTGGTCGGGCGCGGCGCGGCCGTCGCCGTCCGCGACGTGGTGGGCGTGCCGCGGGTCGAGGCCCGGCGCCAGCACGGCGAGCACGGAGCGCTCGGTGCCGGCGGTGTCGAGCAGGCGATAGCGCACGCTGCTGCCGTCGCCGCCGGGGACGGGTGCCGCGCGGAGCACCGCCTCCAGGGCCGCGCGGTCCTCGCGGTGGCAGTGCGCCAGCATCAGGGCCGTCGAGGGGACGACGTCCCCGGGCTCGAAGCCGTGCAGCCGGTAGACGGGCTCGGACCAGGCGAGCGAGTCGCCCTCGCCGAGCACGTGGAAGGTCCCCGGGGCGACCGACCGCGGCTGCGTCGACGTGGTCGAGGGACGAGAGGAAACGGACAATGTGGTGCTCCGAAGCCGAGGTGCGACGGCGTTCGTGCACGTCGCACCAGGTTTCTCGCGCAGCTCGCTTCGTCCCAACGATGCGCGGCGGCCCTGGGGTGAGCCGAGGGGACCGGGGTCGATAGTGCCAAATCGGAGCGCCCGGCGCACGTCGGCACCCGCTTCCCCGGTTGCGCCCGGCACGCCACCCTCTACTCTTGGCGGCCCGGGTCGCCCGGCCGCCCCGCGGGGGCGGGGCGAGCCGACGGGCGCCGCCGCCCCGCCGGGTAGCATCGGCTCCCGTGCATCCCCCCCGTGCGAACCGGTCCTACCGCAACATCGCCCGCGTCCTGCGCCCCGTGCTGTACGCGATCACGCGGCGCGACTGGCGGGGCGCCGAGCACCTGCCGGCCGGCACCGGGTTCATCGCCGCCGGGAACCACATGACCAACGTCGACCCGGTGACCTTCGCGCACTACCTCTACGACAACGGGGTGGCGCCGAAGATCCTCGCCAAGTCCTCGCTGTTCGGCGTGCCGGTCCTCGGCTGGGTGCTGCGCTCCTCGGGGCAGATCCCCGTCTACCGGAACACCGCGAAGGCCGGCGACTCGCTGCGCGCCGCCGAGGCCGCCCTCGCGGAGGGCGAGTGCGTCGCGGTGTTCCCCGAGGGCACGCTGACCCGGGACCCCGACCTGTGGCCGATGGTGGCCAAGACCGGCGTCGCCCGCCTCGCGCTGACCTCGCGCGCGCCCGTCGTCCCGATCGCCCAGTGGGGCGCGCAGGACCTGCTCGGGCGGTACCGGAAGCTGTTCAAGCCGATCCCGCCGAAGAAGGTCACGATCGTCGCCGGCCCCCCGGTCGACCTGTCGGACCTCTACGACCGGCCGCTCGACGCCGCGACGCTGCGCGAGGCCACCGGCCGCGTCATGACCGCGATCACCGCCCTGCTCGCCGACGTGCGGGGGGAGACCCCGCCGGCCGAGCCCTACGACATGCGGCGCCCGGGCGGCGCGACGACGGACCTCACGTGACCCGCGCCGCCGTCCTCGGGGCCGGCGCCTGGGGCACCACGTTCGCGGCCGTGCTGGCGGACGCGGGCTGCGACGTCACCGTCTGGGGCCGCGACGCCGCGGTGTGCGAGGCCATCGCCCGCGACCACCGCAACGAGCGCTACCTGCCGGGCGTCGACCTGCCCGAGCGCGTCACGGGGGAGGCCGACCCGGTCGCGGCCGTCGCCGGCGCCGACGTCGTGGCGGTCGCCGTGCCGTCCCAGTCCGCGCGCGCCGTGCTGACCCCGCTGGCCGACGCGCTCGCGCCGGGCGCCGTCGCCGTGTCGCTGATGAAGGGCGTCGAGCTCGCCACCGACCGCCGGATGAGCGAGGTCATGGGGGAGGCCCTCGGCCTGCCCGCCGAGCGGCTCGCCGTGCTGTCCGGGCCGAACCTGGCCGCCGAGATCGCCGCGCGCCAGCCGACCGCGACCGTCGTCGCGTCCGCCGACGCCGGCACCGCCGAGCGGGTCGCCGCCGCGTGCGCGTCGGCGTACTTCCGGCCCTACACGAACGACGACGTCGTCGGCGTGGAGCTGTGCGGCGCCGTGAAGAACGTCATCGCCCTGGCCGTCGGCATCTCCCAGGGGCGGGGGCTCGGCTACAACACGATGGCGACCGTCATCACGCGGGGCCTGGTGGAGATCACGCGGCTGGGCCTGGCGCTGGGCGCGAAGGCCGAGACCTTCCCGGGGCTCGCGGGCATGGGCGACCTCATGGCGACCTGCGCGTCGCCCGACTCGCGGAACCACCGGCTGGGCCTGGCTGTCGGCCGCGGGCTGTCGCTGGACGAGGCCGTCGCGGCGACCGGCGGCACGGCCGAGGGCGTCAAGTCGTCCCGGTCCGTGCTCGACCTGGCCGAGCGGGTCGGCGTCGAGATGCCGATCACGCACGCGGTCGTGCAGGTCCTGCACGAGGGCCTGCCCGTGGACGCGCTGGCGTCGCTGCTGCTCGGACGACCGCGCAGGGCCGAGGGCGTCTAGCCGCGCAGCGCGCGGTCGAGGTCCCGCCAGAGGTCCTCGACGTCCTCGATGCCCACGCTGAGCCGCAGCAGGTCCTCCGGGACCGTGGGCGACTCGGTGGCGAACCGGCGGCGGCGCTCGATGCTGGACTCCACCCCGCCGAGGCTCGTCGCCGGCACCCACAGCCGCAGCGCCGCCACCAGCGCGTCCGCGCCGGCCGCCCCGCCCGCCGGGCGCAGGCCGATGATCGAGCCGTAGCCGGACATCTGCGCGGTCGCGCGCGCGTGGCCCGGGTCGCCGGGGAGGCCGGGGTGCCGCACTTCGACGACGCCGGGGTGCGCCGCGAGCCGCTGGGCCAGGTCCAGCGCGGTGCGCTGCGCGCGCTCCACGCGCAGCGCGAGCGTGCGGATGCCGCGCAGGGCCAGGTAGACCTCGAACGGGCCGGCGATCGCGCCGTGCACCGTGCGGTAGCCGTGCAGCTGCTCCCGCAGCGCGGCGTCGTCCGTGAGCACCGCGCCGAGCACGACGTCGCTGTGGCCCGCGAGGTACTTCGTCACCGAGTGCACGACGACGTCCGCGCCGTGCTCCAGCGGGCGCTGCACCAGCGGCGTCGCGAACGTGTTGTCCACCGCCACGAGCGCGCCTGCGGCGTGGCCCGCGGCGACGAGCGCCGGCAGGTCCGCCACCTCGAGCATCGGGTTCGTCGGCGACTCGACCCACAGCATCGACGTCGCGCGGCCCGTCGGCGACGCGGCCGGGTCGAGCGCGGCGACCACGGCGTCTGTGTCCGCGATGTCGACCTGCTGCACCTCGACGTCCGAGCGACCCGCCAGGTCGCGGGCGTAGCCCAGCGTCACCTGGTACGCGTGCCGGGGGAGGACCAGCCGGCCGCCGTGCGGGACGAGCGACAGCGCCGCGGCGATCGCGGCCATGCCGGAGCCCAGCACCAGCGCCGGGTGCGCCGAGCCCTCCAGCGCGCCGAGCGTCGCCTCGAACGGGCCCCACGTCTCGGTGTCGCCGCGGGCGTACATCATCTCGCCGGGCTGCGGCACGCCCTGCGACACGTACGTCGAGGACAGCACCACCGGGGGGTTCACGGGCGCGCCCTGCGCGCGGGCGGGGCGGCCCGCCGTCACGGCGAGGGTCTCGCGGGACAGGTCGGCGTCGTGCGCGTGCTGGGTCACGGGCCGCAGGCTACGCGCACGCGCGCGGCGTCGACGGTCCCGTCCCACCCAGCGGCTAGGCTGCCGGGCGATGTCCAGCCTCCCTGAGCCCGTGTCCGGGCCCGCCGCGTCCGCCGCCAGCCGCCCCCGGGTGCTCGTGCTGTTCGGGGGGCGCTCGAGCGAGCACGCCATCTCGTGCGCCACCGCCGGGGCCGTGCTCCGCGCGATCGACCGGGAGCGGTACGACGTGCTGCCGATCGGCATCACCCCCCGGGGCCGGTGGGTGCGCGTCGCCGACGACCCGGACCGCTGGGCCATCGTGGACGGCCGGCTGCCCGAGGTCGAGGCCGTCCCCGAGCAGGTCCTGCTCCCGCAGGAGGTCGGCTCGCGCGAGCTGCAGGTCATCGAGCCCGGGTCGCCCGCCGTGGACCTCGGCGCCGTGGACGTCGTCCTGCCGCTGCTGCACGGGCCGTTCGGCGAGGACGGGACGCTCCAGGGCATGCTGGAGCTCGCCGACGTCCGGTACGTCGGCGCCGGCGTGCTCGCCTCCGCCGTGGGCATGGACAAGCACTTCATGAAGGTCGTGCTCGCGGGCGCCGGGCTGCCCGTCGGTCCGTTCGTCACCCTGCGCGGCGACGACCTGGAGACCGACCGCGACGGCGTCCGCGCCCGGATCGCCGCGCTCGGGCTGCCGCTGTTCGTCAAGCCGGCCCGCGCCGGGTCCAGCATCGGCATCACCCGGGTCGTCGACCCCGCCGACCTGCCCGCCGCCGTCGCCGCCGCCCAGGAGCACGACCCCAAGGTCGTGATCGAGGCCGGCATCGTCGGGCGCGAGATCGAGTGCGCCGTCCTCGGCGGCCGCGGCGGCGCGCGCCCGCGGGCGTCCCTGCCGGGCGAGATCGTCGTCACCGACGCGACCCACGGCTTCTACGACTTCGAGGCCAAGTACCTCGACGAGGCCGCGGTCCAGCTGTCCTGCCCCGCCGACCTGCCCGAGGACGTCATCGCCCGCGTGCAGGACGTCGCCGTGCGGACCTTCGAGGCCGTCGACGGCGAGGGGCTCGGGCGGGTCGACGTGTTCGTGACGCCGGGCGGCGAGGTCATCGTCAACGAGATCAACACGATGCCCGGGTTCACCCCGTTCTCGATGTACCCGCGGATGTGGCAGCAGAGCGGGCTGTCCTACGCCGACCTGCTGGACGAGCTGCTGCAGCTCGCGCTCGAGCGGCCGACCGGGCTGCGCTGAGGGGACCGGGCCTCGCGAGGGAGCGGGTCAGAGGCAGGCGCGGGTCGCCTCGACCTGGGCGATCGCCGGGCTGAGCGCGTCCAGGAACGACGTCGACCGCTCCGCCACCACCGCGGCCGGGACGTGCACCTCCACCGCGGGGTCGCGGCCGTAGGTCACGAACGTCCAGTCGGACGAGCCGGGCTCGAGCAGCGCGTCCGCGCCGGACGACGGGTCCGCGGTGGCACCGGCCGTCGCGCCGGCGGAGGCCTCGGGGTCGCCGGGGTCGTCGCCTGCGTCGGGGTCGGCGTCGGCGTCGGCGGGCTCCGCGTCCGCGCGCACCAGCCAGTCGATGCTCGTCCCGCCGGCCGTCTCCATCGTCACGCACTGCTCGGTCGTCGGGCCGGGCACCGCCACGCCGCAGCGCAGCGTCACCGGGTCCGTCGGGTCGCCCCACGCCCAGGTCGCCTGGCTCGTCGTGCGCAGCTCCTCCAGCCCGTCGCCGAGCGACTCGGGCAGCGCCAGCACGACTCGCGCGCACGCCGGGTCCGCCGCGTCCGGGGCCACCGCGACCCCGACGGTCGACGCGCAGCCGGCGAGCAGCGGCACGCAGGCCAGCGCCAGCGCGGCCGTCCCTGCGGCGGTGCGGGCGGGGCGTCGGCGGGGGGAGCGGCTCACCGGGCCACGGTAACCCGGCGCGGCCGGCGGGCCCGCACCGCGGCGGGGGAGGGTGCGGGCTGACGCGCGGTGCGTGCGGGCGCGAGCGGGGCGCCGGGCGCGAGCGGGGCGCCGGGCGCGCGCGGGGGAGCCGTCGCGGCCGGCGCCGGTGCCGCGGGCGCTACCGTGGCGGGCGTGACCGACCGCGCCGCCCCCGACCAGCCCGACGCCGCCGGACCCACCGTGGCCGACCTGTCCGAGGACGGCCTGCTCGCCCGGATCTTCCCGCACCTGCCCGCAGGCGACCGCACCCTGCTCGGGCCGGGCGACGACGCCGCCGTCCTCGCCGCGCCGGACGGGCGGTTCGTCGTGTCGACCGACGTCCTCGTCGAGGACCGGCACTTCCGGCGCGCGTGGTCCAGCGGCGAGGACGTCGGCTGGCGCGCCGCCATGCAGAACCTGGCCGACGTCGCCGCCATGGGCGCCCGGCCGACCGCGGTCGTCGTCTCGCTGGTCGTCCCCGGCGACCTGCCCGTCGCGTGGGTCGAGGGCCTGGCGCGCGGGCTCGGCGCGGCGTGCGGGACCGTCGGGGCGGGCGTCGTCGGCGGTGACCTGTCCGGGGGCGCGTCCGTCGTCGTCGCGGTGACCGTGCACGGCGACCTCGCGGGGGCCGACCCCGTCCTGCGCTCCGGCGCCCGGCCCGGGGACGTCGTCGCGCTCGCGGGGACCGTGGGCCGCTCGGCCGCGGGGCTCGCGCTCCTCGACGCGGGGCGCGCGGACGCCGACCCGGCGGTCGTCGCCGTGCACCGCCGCCCCCAGCCGCCCCTCGCGGCGGGACCGGCGGCCGCGGCAGGCGGCGCCACCGCGATGCTCGACGTCTCGGACGGGCTGCTGCGCGACGGCGAGCGGCTGGCCGCGGCGAGCGGCGTGGTGCTGGACCTCGACGACCCGGCGCGCGCGCTCGGCGGCGACCTCGACGCCCTGGCCCGGGCCGCGGCGGCCCTCGGCGCCGACCCGGTCGCGTGGCTGCTCGGCGGGGGCGAGGACCACGGCCTGCTGGCGACGTTCCCCGCGGGGGCGGCGCTGCCCGAGGGGTTCCGGCGGATCGGCGTCGTGGGCGAGGCCGGTGCGGGCGCCGACCGGGTGGCAGGAACGGTGCTGGTCGGCGGCGTGCGTCCCGCGGTCGCGACCGGCTGGGAGCACTTCCGGCGCTAGAGCCTGGTCGGTGGCGTCGCGCCAGGGGACCAGCCGGGCGTCGGCGCGCTCGCGCTCAGTGCGGGCGGTACGCGTCGCGGCGGTGCTCGACGCTCGTGATCACGACGGTCCCGGCCTGCTCGTCGATCACGTACAGCACGCGGTACGCGCCACGGCGGGCGGAGTGGGTGTCGTCCAGCGGCGCGCGCAGCCGCTTGCCGACCCGGTACGGGTTCTCGCGCAGCGGGCCGTAGACGAACTCGATCGCCGCGATCGCCGCGATCGCCGCGGTCGCCGCGTGCTCGGGGAGCCGGTCGAGCGCCCGCCGGCTGGTGGGCAGCCAGCCGATCTCGTAGCTCACGGGGCGTCGGTCGGCGGACCGGCCCACACCGGTCGCTCGAACGAGACGAGGCCGTCGGCGATCTCCCGGCGCGCGTCGCGCAGCTCCTGCACGAGCCGCTCGTCGCGGAGCACGTCCAGGGTCTCCTCGAGCGCATCCAGGTCGTCGGCGCTCATCAGCACGAGCTCCCGGCGACCGTTGCGGGTGATCGAGATGCGGTTGTGCGTCCGCACGACGTCCGCGGCGTACGCGCTCAGGTGCGCCTTGGCGTCCGACAGCGAGGTCTGCTCCATAGACCAGAATTCTAGTCCGTTGGGGAGTGGTCGAACAGGCGTCGCCGTCGCGGGGCCGGCGCCCACCCGGCCGGCCTGGGTGGTGTGGGGTTTCACGTCATCGCGCATGGCTCCGACGCCGGGCCCGGTCGCGACGTCGCCGGATCCGCGATCGGGCGGCCTGGGGACGGTGCGCGCGACGCAGGCTGTGGAGGGCTCGGTGGCCGCCCACGAGCGCGGCGCTGTGCGTGGCGACGAGCCCGGCGGGCGCCTCGTCGGTGGAGACGCCCTCGGAACCGGCGGTCAGCGGCGGCGGTACCGGACCTCGAGCAGGGCGGCGCCGCCGACGTCCTCGGTGCGCTCGGTCCCGTCGGGCTGGAAGCCGTGCCGGCGGTAGAAGTGCCGGGCGCGCTCGTTGTCGGCGAACACCCAGAGCGTGACGGGGACGCGCGGCGGGACGTCCTGCATGGCGGTGCGCAGCAGCTCGCGCGCGACGCCGGAGCCCCACATCCCGTGGTCGAGGTAGAGGGCGTACACCTGCAGCGCGGAGCGCTCGGCGTCCTCGTCCAGGGCGGGGCCCAGCGAGATGAACCCGACGACCTCCTCGGGCTCCAGGGTCGCGACCCACGCGCGCAGCCGGCTCCCGTGCCCGAGGTCGCGCGCCCAGACCTCGGTCCGCCGGTCGACGTCGAGGGAGGACAGGTAGCTGTCGGGGACGAGGCCCGCGTACGCGTGCTGCCACGTCCGGACGTGCACGGCGGCGATGCCGGCGGCGTCCCGGGGCTCGGCGGGCCGGACCGTGTGCTCGCGGCGCTGCTCGCTCATGCGCTCAGCGTGCCACACGGGAGGGCGCCGACACAGGCCGTTCTCCCGGTCGCCCCGCGGTCGGCCGAGATCGCCCCCGGGCAGCACGAAGGCCCGCGCGGACGAACCGCACGGGCCTTCGGCACGAGTCGCTCAGACGGCGCGCTGGACCTTGCCGGCCTTGAGGCACGAGGTGCAGACGTTGAGGCGCTTCGGGGTGCCCGCGACCACCACGCGCACGCGCTGGATGTTCGGGTTCCAGCGGCGCTTGGTGCGCACGTGCGAGTGCGAGATGCTGTGCCCGAAGCTCGGGCCCTTGGCGCAGACGTCGCAGTTGGCAGCCACGGTCTTCTCCTGTATCCGGTCATTGCACGCCGCTCGGGAGGGAGTCCCGGGCGGCAAGTCCTGGTTGGTCGGTGGGGCCCGCACCGGCGGTCCGAGGACCGTTCCGAGGGGCACACCCGTGCCCGGCAGTGACCAGGCAACCGGACAAGACTAGCCCACGAGGGCCGCGACCCTCAAAACGACGTCCGTCACACCCCGCGGCGGGGCCGACCGGACGGGCCGGGGCTGGGGACGACCGGGGTGCTGTCGGTCGCGTGCGGCAGAGTAGGGGCCGCACGGGCGATCGGCCCGCGCGGTCGTCGGCGGGCGGGTGCCCGGACCGCGGCCGGGACGACGAGAGGACTGCGCGCGGACGTGGCTGGGCGACTCGGGGACGGCGGCGTGCTGCGCGACTGGCTGGGCCGCGCGGTGCCGGCGCTCGAGGCGGCGCGCGAGCGGATCGACGCGGTCAATGTGTTCCCGGTGCCCGACGGCGACACCGGGACGAACGTGCTGCTCACGGTGCGCGGGGCGGCGGACGAGGTCGCGGCGCTGCCCGCCGGCGCGGACGGGGCGACGGTGCTCCGGGCGCTCGCGCGCGGAGCCCTGCTGTCGGCGCGCGGGAACTCCGGGGTGATCCTCAGCCGGTACCTCGGCGGGCTGGCCGGCGAGGCGTCCGGGTCGCTGCCCGACGCGCTGGCCGCGGCGGCCGCGGCGGCGCGCTCGGCGGTGCCCGAGCCGGAGGACGGGACGGTGCTGACCGTCGCCGCGGTCGTGGCCGACGCCGCGGGGCGGGCGGCGGCGCCCGGCGTGGACGAGGCGGCGGCGCTCGGCGCGGGGGTCGCGGCGGGGCGCACGGACCTCGCCCGGATCAGCGCGGGGCACCCGGTGCTCCGCTCGGCCCGGGTGGTCGACGCCGGCGCGTGCGCGCTGCTGGTGCTGCTCGACGCGCTGGCCGCCGCCCTCGCCGGCTCGGCCGGACCGGTCGACGTCGCGTGGCTCGACGCCCACGACGGGGCGGAGCCGGCGGGTGCCGGGCCAGGGGAGACCGCCGGGGCGCACGGCTACGAGGTCGTCGCGCTGCTGCGGATCGACGGGGCGGACGGCGGGGCCGGCGCCGACCGGGTGGCGCGCGGGCTCGCGGACGCGCTGGCCGAGGTGGGCGACGCGGTCGCGGTGGTGCCCGGGGGCGGGCTCGTGACGGCGCACGTGCACGCGGCGGCGCCCGGCGAGGCCGCCGCGGCCCTGGCGGGCTCCGGCGCGCGGTGGACGGCGACCGTGCGGACGCTGCTCGGCGCGGCCCGGCCCGTGGTCGCGTGCACCGGCTCGGGCGAGGTCGCCGCGGCGCTCGCGGACGCCGGCGCGGTCGCGGTGCTGCTGCCGGACGGCACCCCCGCGGACGAGGCCCGGGCCGCGGTGCGCCGGGCGGCGCAGGAGGCGCAGGTCCCGGTGCACGCGGCGGGCGAGGCCGGGGCGACGGGACCCGCCGGGCAGGGGGCGGTCGTCGTGCTGCCCGGCGACCGGCTCGACGCCGCCGCCCTCGACCCCGGGTGGGTCGTCCCGCCCGGGGCGACCGACGACGCCGGGGTGCTCGCGGCGCTCGCCGCCCTCGCGGTCCCCGCGACGGACGCGGTCCCCGCGACGGACGAGGCCCCCACGACCACCGGGGACCTCGCGGGTCCCGAGACCCCCACCACCCCCACCACCCCGACGGAGGCGCGCCCGTGACCGTCCCCCACGACGCGGTGGTGCAGCCGCTGCCGTACCTGGAGCAGGACCTCGGCACGTACGTCCCGGGCGCCGCCAAGAAGCTCGCCAAGCTCGGGCTGCACACCGTCGGCGACCTGCTGCGCTACTACCCCCGCCGGTACTCGCGCTGGGGCGACCCGGCGACGATCGGGCACCTGCGCATCGGGGAGCACGTGACGGTGGACGGCGTGGTCGACCGCTCGACGACCCGCACGATGCGGTCGCGGGGCGGCGCGATCCTCGAGGTGGTGGTGCGGAACGGGCCGCAGACCCTGCTCCTGACCTGGTTCGCGAAGCACGCGGGCGCCCTGCGGCACTTCGAGCAGCAGCTCAAGCCGGGCGTGACCGGCCTGTTCTCGGGCACGGTCAAGGAGTACCGCGGCCAGCTCCAGCTCCTGCACCCCGAGTTCGAGGTCGACGACCCGATGTCGTTCGAGGACGAGGCGCAGCGCCTGGTCGAGTCGCGGCGGCCCCGGCCGGTCTACGGCCTGACCGCGGGCCTGCGGAACGAGGCGGTGGTCTCCGCGGTCGAGATGGTGCGCCGCCTGCTCACCCCCGCCGACCTCCCGGACCCCCTGCCCGACGAGGTCCGCGGCGGCATGCCGGGGATCGTGGACGCGCTCCAGGGGGTGCACCACCCGCTCGACGACACCGAGAAGGACCGGGCGGTGGCGCGGCTGCGGTTCGAGGAGGCGTTCGTCCTCCAGGCCGAGCTGGCCCGCCGCAAGGCGCGGTTCGCCGCGCAGGCGGCGGTCGCCCGGCCGGCGCGCGCGGGCGGGCTGCTGGACGCGTTCGACGCGCGGCTGCCGTTCGAGCTGACGGGCGGCCAGCGAGAGATCGGCGCGCAGATCGCCGCGGAGCTCGCGTCCGACAGCCCGATGCAGCGGCTGCTGCAGGGCGAGGTCGGCTCGGGCAAGACGGTGGTGGCGGCGCGCGCGATGCTCCAGGTGGTCGACGCCGGCGGCCAGGCGGCGCTGCTGGCCCCCACGGAGGTGCTCGCGGCGCAGCACGCCCGCACGCTGCAGGCGCTGCTGGGCGACCTGGCGGAGGCCGGGATGCTCGGCGGGGCGGAGGTGGCGACGCGGGTGGCGCTGCTGACCGGCTCGCAGGGGTCGGCGGCCCGGCGGCGGGCGCTCGGCGAGATCGCGGGCGGGGCCGCGGGGATCGTGGTGGGCACGCACGCGCTGCTGTCCGAGCACGTGCAGTTCGCGGACCTCGGCCTGGTGGTGGTGGACGAGCAGCACCGGTTCGGCGTGGAGCAGCGCGACGTGCTGCGGGCCAAGGCCGGGGGCGTGCCGCACCTGCTCGTGATGACGGCGACGCCGATCCCGCGCACCGTCGCGATGACGGTGTTCGGCGACCTGGAGACGTCGACGCTCCGCGAGGTGCCGAAGGGCCGCGCGGACGTCGTGACGCACGTGGTCCCGGCGGACAAGCCCGCCTGGCTCGAGCGCACGTGGCAGCGCATCCGCGAGGAGGTCGACCGCGGCGGCCGCGCCTACGTGGTGTGCGCGCGGATCGACGGCGACGCGAAGAAGGCCGACGTCGACGGCGCGGACCTGGTGACCGACGACCCGCCGGAGGACCAGGACGGCCGCCCGCAGCGCCCGCTGCACGCGGTGGTGGAGGTCGCGGAGCTGCTGCGCGGCACGCCCGCGCTGCGCGGCGTCGCGGTCGGGGAGCTGCACGGACGGATGACGCCCGAGGACAAGGACCGGGCGCTCGCGGACTTCGCCTCGGGCGCGGTGCCGGTGCTGGTGTCGACGACCGTGATCGAGGTCGGCGTCGACGTGCCGGACGCGACCGTGATGGTGGTGCTGGACGCGGACCGGTTCGGCATCTCGCAGCTGCACCAGCTCCGCGGGCGGATCGGCCGCGGGACGAGGCCCGGGGTGTGCCTGCTGGTCGCGGACGCCCCCGAGGGCACCGACGCGGCGACCCGGCTCGGCACGCTCGCGGCCACGCGCGACGGGTTCGAGCTCGCGGCGGTGGACCTGGCGCTGCGCCGCGAGGGCGACGTGCTCGGGGCCGCGCAGTCCGGCGGGAGCTCGTCGCTCCGGCTGCTCAAGGTGACGGAGCACGCCGAGGTGATCGAGCGCGCCCGGGTCGCGGCACGGGAGCTCGTCGACGCGGACCCGGACCTGGACGAGCACCCGGCGCTCGCCGCGGCGATCCAGCACATGCTGGCGGGGGAGCGCGAGGAGTTCCTCGACCGGACCTGACGGCGGGCCGTCGGTCCCGTCGGAGGCACCGGCTGCGGTGCGTACGCTGCTGCCCGTGTCGAAGCAGCCCGTGATCCGTGCCGTCGATCTGCTCGTCGGGTACGGCGGGGAGCCCGTGTGCGCCCCGGTCTCGTTCACCCTCCCGCCCGGGAAGGCCCTCGCGCTGGTCGGCGCGAACGGCTCGGGCAAGTCGACGGTGCTGCGCGCCGTGCTCGGCCTGCTGGAGCCGGTCGGCGGCCGGGTGGAGGTGCTGGGCCGCGCCGTGGACGAGCGCGAGGTCGGGTTCCGCACCCGGGTGTCGAGCGTGCTGGACGACGACGCGTACTTCCCGGCGCTCACGGTGGCCGAGCACCTGTACCTCACGGCCCGCGGGCACGGCGTGCAGGGCGCGGACTCGGTCGTGGCGGAGCTGCTCGACGAGTTCGGCCTCGCCGAGCACGCCGCGGCGCTGCCGGTCGCGCTCTCCTCGGGCCAGCGCCGGCGGCTGCTGCTCGCCGCCGGGCTGGTGCGCCCGCGGTCGCTGCTGGTGCTCGACGAGCCCGAGCAGCGCCTCGACGTGACGATGCGCGACCACCTGGCGCAGCGGCTGGTCGAGGAGAAGCGCGCGGGCGGCTCGGTGCTGCTGGCGACGCACGACCCCGAGCTGCTGCGCGTGGTGGCGGACCGCGCGGTGCTCGTCGCCGACGACCACTCGCGCCTGCTCAGCACCGCGGACGCCGTCGAGGCGCTGCGGCCGGGCGTGCTGTGAGCGAGTTCACCGCCACCGCCGACGACGCCCCCGCCCCCGCCTCCGGCTGGGACGACGTCCCCGAGCCCGCCGTCGTCCCCACGGAGGGCCGGACGCCGGTCCCGGGTGCCCGCTCGATCCGCCGGTACACCGCGCAGGTGGCCCGTCGCCGGTCGGGCGCCGGCATCGGCGAGGTGCTCGGCGACGTCTACTACGCGGTGGTCATGTCCGCGATCGGCCTCGGCGTGGCCCTCGGGCTCGCCGGGCAGCTCCGCTCGACGCTGCCGCACGTGCCCGACCAGGCGCTGCGCTCGGGCATCAGCCTGCCGACGGTCGTGGCGGTGGCGGCGTTCGTCGTCGCGGGCGTGGTGCTGTCGCTCAGCGCCCGGCTCGGGCCGGTGGGCGCGGGCGGCGCCGAGGCGACCTGGTGGCTCGGCACGCCGGTGGACCGCCGCGGCCTGCTCCGCCCGGCCTCGCTCCGGCTGCCGATCGCGTCCGGACTGATCGGCGGCGTGGTGCTCGCGCTGCTGGACGGCGGCCTGCTCGCGGACCACGGCGTCGGCCACGTGCTGCGGCTGGGCGGCACGGCCGCGCTGGTGTGCGCGGGGCTGGCGCTGCTGGCCGGGCACCTGCAGAGCCGCGGGGTGCCGCGCCGGGTGACGGCGCTCGCGGGCGACGCGGTCATCGGCGTGGCACCCGTGCTCGCGCTCGTCGCGGCGCTCGCGGGCTGGCGGGTCGCCGCGCTGCCGGACGTCCCCTGGTGGGTGCTGGCGGTGCTGGCCGTGGCGGTCGCCGGCGGGTGGTGGTGGCTGGACACCCGGCTCGGCCGGATCCGCGGCCGCGACCTGCGGGAGAGCGGCTCGGTCGCCACGCAGGCCGCCGGCGCCCTGGTGTCGATGGACTCGCGCGAGCTCGGCCGGGCGCTGTCGGACTCCGCGGCGCGGCCGCGGCGGCGCCGGGTGCGCCGGATGCGGCTGGTCCGCGGCCCCGTGTCGGCGGTGGTCGTCGCGGACGTCACGGCGCTGCTGCGCTCGCCGCGGCACCTGGTGCAGCTCGTCGTGTCGGCGCTGGTGCCGGTCGTCGTGGTCATCACGCCGCAGCTCGCGGGGGTGCTCGGGGTGATCCTCGCGGTGCTGGTCAGCGGGTACGTCGGGATGCTGGCGACGGGGGAGGGCGCGCGCCGCGCCGAGATGGCCCCGATCGTCGACCGGCTGCTGCCGATGTCCGCCAAGGCCGTGCGCCGTGCGCGGCTGATCGTGCCGGGCGTGGCGATGCTGCTCTGGTCGGCCGCCGCGTTCGCCGCGGTCGGGCGCTGGGAGGGCGAGGTCGGGCCGTGGCTGCTGCTCGGCGTCGTGTCGGCCCCGGTGTGGGCCGGGGCCGCGCTGCGGGCCGCGTACCGCCCGTCGCCGAACTGGGAGGGCCCGCTGGTGGCGACGCCGATGGGCGCGCTGCCCGGCGGCGTCGCGGCCGTGCTGGCCCGCGGCCCGGACGTCGCGGTGCTCGGCATGGTGCCCGTCGTGCTGTCGGTCGCGCTCGGCACGGTCCTGCCGCAGGTCGTGGTCGTGCAGGCCGCGGTCTCGGCGATCGCGCTGCTGGTCGGGTCGAGCACCAGCACCAAGACGATGATGGAGCGCATGACGGACATGCAGGAGACCGCCGAGGCCGAGAAGAAGCGGGCCGGCCGGTGACCCGGGTCGTGGCCGGGTCGGTCGGCGGGCGCACGCTCGCGGTGCCGCCGTCGGGGACCCGCCCGACGAGCGAGCGGGTGCGCGAGGCGCTGTTCTCCCGGCTCGAGCACCTGGACGCCGTCGAGGACGCGCGGGTGCTGGACGGCTACGCCGGCTCGGGCGCGCTCGGCCTCGAGGCGGCGAGCCGCGGGGCGGCGCACGTGGTGCTCGTCGAGTGGGGGAAGGCCGCCGCCGAGGTGTGCCGGAAGAACGTCGCGGCGCTGGGCCTGCGCGACCGGGTCGACGTCGTGCGCGAGCGCGTCGAGGCCTACGTCGCGCGGCCCGCCGAGCCGTGGGACCTGGTGCTGCTGGACCCGCCGTACGACGTCCCCGACGCCACGCTGGCCGAGGTGCTGGCGGCGCTGGTGCCCGCGCTGACGGTCGAGTCGGTGGTGGTCGTCGAGCGGTCGACGCGCAGCGGCCCGCCGCCCTGGCCGACCGCGATGCACGGGTTCGACACCCGGACGTACGGCGACACCGCGGTGCACCTCGGCGCGCGCAGCCCGGTCGACGACGAGCCGGCCGACGCGCCCGGCGGCCCCGCCGACGAGGACGCCCCGGCCTGACGGCGTAGGTTGGGGCGCGTGGTTCTCGCGGTCTGCCCCGGCTCCTTCGACCCCTTCACGCTCGGCCACCTGGACGTGGTGCGCCGCGCCCGGCGTCTCGCCGACGAGGTGGTCGTGCTCGTCGCGCACAACGCCGCCAAGCGGCCGCTGCTCGACGTCGACGCCCGCGTGGCGCTGATCGAGGACGCGGTCGCCGACGTCCCGGGCGTGCGCGTGGCGTCCTCGTCCGGGCTGCTGGCCGACGAGCTCCGGGCGCTCGGGGCCGACCTGGTCGTCAAGGGCCTGCGCGGCGGTGCGGACTTCGACGCCGAGCTGCCGATGGCCCTGATGAACCGGCACCTGTCGGGCGTCGAGACGGCGTTCGTCGTCGGCGACCCGGCGCTGTCCCACGTCGCCTCCTCGCTGGTGAAGGACGTGGCGCGGCACGGCGGCCCGATCGACGACCTGGTGACGCCGGCGGTGGCCGCGGCCGTCCGCGCGGCGCTCAGCACCCCCACGACGGCCGACGGGAGCCGCGCATGACCGAGCCCACGACCACCGGGCCCCGGCCCCGCCACGAGGGCCTCACGGCCGTCCTGGACGCCCTGGAGCAGGCGGTGCAGGCCGCCCGCGCCGTGCCGATGTCGGCCTCGGTGCTGGTGAGCCGCGCCGAGCTGCTCGACCTCGTGGACCAGGCCCGCGCGGCGCTGCCCACCCAGATCGGCCGCGCCGACGAGGTGCTGGCCGCCGCGGACGCCGAGCGCGCCGCCGCGCGCGCCGACGCCGAGCGGATCGAGGCGGCCGCCCGCCGCCGGGCCGCGGAGCTGGTCGAGCAGGAGTCCGTCGTCGCGCAGGCGACCGAGCGGGCCGCGCAGATCGTGCGGGACGCCGAGGAGACCGCCCGGGGGCTGCGCCGGGACGCCGACGACTACTGCGACCGCCGGCTCGCCGACTTCGAGATCGACCTCGGCAAGGTGCTGACCCAGGTGCAGGCCGGGCGCGCGAAGCTCGCGGACCGCCTGGAGGACGGCGAGGGCTGACCTGCGCCGGTGTGACCCAGGCCGCCCGCCGGGCGATTGGGCGGAGCGCGGCCGGTGCCGTAAGATCGTCCGTTGGTCCTGCCGGTCATGGCGGTGACCGAGACCCCTCACGACAGGAACAGGGACCGTGGAGCGCGCCAACCACCTCGATCCCCGCTCGCCGTTCGTGCTCGACACCCACGAGCTCGGCCGACGTCCGGGATCGATGCGTCGTGCCCACGCCACGGTGCCGGCTCCCGAGGACCTCGGCACCGACGTGATCGGCGTCCCCGTCGGCGACGACGTCGAGCTGGACCTCCAGCTCGAGGCCGTCGTGGAGGGGGTGTTCGTCTCCGGCTCCGTGCGGGCCCGGGCGGTCGGGGAGTGCGTGCGCTGCCTGGACGAGGTGGTCGAGGATCTCGACGTCCGCGTCCAGGAGCTGTTCGTCTACCCCGGTCGCGCGGAGGTCGCCCAGGAGAACGGCGACGACGAGGAGGACCTCCCCGAGCTCGACGGCGACCTGGTCGACGTGGAGCCCCTGGTTCGGGACGCGGTCGTGACTGCGCTACCGTTCCAGCCGTTGTGCCGGGACGACTGCCCCGGGCTGTGCTCCATCTGCGGGGCGCACCTCGCGGACGACCCGCAGCATTCCCATGAGACCCTTGATCCTCGGTGGGCCGCCCTCGGCGGTCTGCAGAGCACGCTTGACGAGAAGAGAGAGAGCTAGCCGTGGCTGTTCCGAAGCGCAAGATGTCGCGCAGCAACACCCGTGCGCGTCGGTCGCAGTGGAAGACCACTGCCACGACGCTCAGCACCTGCCCGCAGTGCAAGTCGAACATGCGCCCGCACCAGGCGTGCCCGACGTGCGGCGCCTACGCCGGTCGGCGCTACGCCGAGGCGATGCGGACCGAGCACGCCGGCTGAGCCGACGCGCCGAAGGCCCTGCGCCCCGGTGACGCACCGGAGGGCGCGGGCCGCCGCACGATGAGCACCACCGCAGCACAGCTCGCCCAGCAGCTCGGGGTCCACCTGGACCCCGAGCTGCTGGTGCTGGCCCTGACGCACCGGTCGTTCGCCCACGAGGCGGGCGGCATCCCGACCAACGAGCGCCTGGAGTTCCTCGGGGACACCGTGCTCGGCCTGGTCGTCACCGAGGACCTGTACCGCCGGCACCCCTCGCAGTCCGAGGGCGAGCTCGCGAAGATGCGCGCCGCGACCGTGTCGCAGCGGGCGCTCGCCGAGGTCGCCCGCACGCTGGACCTCGGGTCCTACGTGCTGCTCGGCAAGGGGGAGCTCGCCACGGGCGGGCGGGACAAGGACTCGATCCTGTCCGACACCCTCGAGGCGCTGTTCGGCGCCGTCTACCTGTCGCACGGGCTCGAGACCTCCCGCGAGATCGTCATGCGCCTGGTCGGGCCCCGGCTGGCCCAGGCGGCCGACCTGGGCGCCGGCCTGGACTGGAAGACCAGCCTGCAGGAGCTGACCGCGACGCTCGGCATGGGCGCACCCACCTACCAGGTGACCAGCGCCGGGCCGGACCACGCGCGGGTGTTCACCGCCGACGCCGTCGTCGCCGGCGACGTCTACGGCACCGGGACGGGCACCGCGAAGAAGCTCGCCGAGCAGCGCGCGGCCGAGCTGGCCTGGACCTCCCTGCGCGAGGGGGCGGACCGGGCCGCGGCAGCCGCCGAGCGGGCGGCCGCCGACGGCACGCCCGCCGACGGGACCGCCTCCGCCGCCGCCGCGTCGGCGCCCGCCGCGGACTGACGCGCGCGTGCCCGAGCTGCCCGAGGTCGAGACCGTCCGGGACGGCCTGGAGCGGCACGTCGTCGGCCGCACCGTCCGCGCCGTCGAGGTCCGCCGCCCGTACAGCGTGCGCCGCCACCTCGCCGGCCCCGACGACCTCGCCGGTCGCCTGGCCGGTCGCACGCTGACCGCCGCGGTCCGGCGCGGCAAGTTCCTGTGGCTCCCGCTCGACCACCCCGGCGCGGCCGGCGCCACGCCCGACGACGCGCTGCTCGCGCACCTCGGCATGAGCGGCCAGCTGCTCGTGCGGGGCACGCCCGCCGACGTCGAGCAGGGCGGCGCGCACACCCACCTGCGGGTCCGGCTGCTGCTCGACGACGGCGGCGCGCTCGACTTCGTCGACCAGCGGACCTTCGGCCACCTGTCCGTCGTCGACCTGCTGCCCACGCCGGACGCGCGCCCGGGCGGCGCGGGCTCCGACCTGCCCCTCGTACCCGCCCCCGTGGCGCACATCGGCCGCGACCTGCTCGACCCGGCCGTCGACCGCGAGGCCGTCGCCCGCGCGATCCGCCGGCGCCGGACGCAGATCAAGCGCGCGGTGCTGGACCAGGGGGTCGTGTCCGGGGTCGGGAACATCTACGCCGACGAGGGCCTGTGGCGCGCGCGGGTGCACCCCGCGACGCCGACGGCCGACCTCGACCAGGCGACCGCTCTGCGGGTGCTCGACGGCGTCGCCGGGGTGATGTCCGACGCGCTCGCCCAGGGCGGCACGAGCTTCGACGCCCTGTACGTGAACGTGAACGGCGCGTCCGGGTACTTCGACCGCTCGCTCGCCGTCTACGGGCAGGCGGGCGAGCCGTGCCCGCGGTGCGGGACGCCGGTCGTGCGGGAGCCGTTCATGAACCGCTCCTCGCACTTCTGCCTGGTCTGCCAGCCGGCGCCCGCCGCCTGACGGTCCCGGCTCAGGCGGTCAGCGACCGCAGCTCCGTCGCGACGCCCGCGGTGACCGACTCGGGCCACGGGTAGCGCCGCGCGGTCGACCCCAGCGCCCAGCCGTCCAGCGCCAGCGCCGCGACGAGCGCGCGGTCCGCCAGCTGCTCGCCGCGGGCGACGGGCGACGCCTCCCGGGTCCGCTCGACGCTGCCCGGTGCCAGCTCGACCCCGGTCAGGGCGAGGAACCGCACCATCGCGACCACCCGCTCGGAGCTCGCGCAGGCGGCCAGCAGCTCCGGCAGCTCCGGCTCGTCGTGCGCCGGCAGCAGGTCGTCGAACGCCTCCTCCGTGATCCGGCTCACCAGGGCGTCGACGAGCTCCTGCACCGAGCCGTGCATGCTGAGGATCCAGTCGGGGTCCCGGCCGCTCTCCTCCGCGACCCGGTCCAGCGTCAGCGCGTCGGTGCCGCCCTCGCGGACCAGGCGCAGCACCGCGTCCGTCAGCGGCGAGGCGTCCCGGAACGGCTCGGCCTCGAGCGCGAGGTCCAGGTTCGACGCGCACTGGTGGGGCGCGGGCAGGCCCGCGTAGTCGGCCACGGCAGTGAGCGCGCGGCCCCACCAGCCGTCGTCCGGCGGGTGCACCCCGGCGTAGAACCCCAGCAGGCAGCCGTCGACGGCGAGGGCGGCGACCGTCTCGCGCGGATCGGGCCCGGCGGGGTCTCCCGGGCCGACGGGCAGCAGGTCGACGCGGTCGCGCAGGGTGGGCGCGGCGGTGGTCATCGAGGTGCTCCTCTTCTCGGGGAGCAGTCCACTGTACCAACCGGACGGTTTCGCGGGGTGGCGCGGCCCGGGCGCCGGTCGCGCCGGGCGCCGGTCGCCGCCCAGGTCAGCGGCGCACGACGTTCCGCAGCGGCTCCCCGCGCTCGAACGCGCCGATGTTGTCGGTGAGCAGCGTGTCCGCGCCCACCGGTCGCCCGCCCGCCGCGTGCGGGGTGATGAGCACCCGCGGCTCGTCCCACAGCGGGGAGGACGCCGGCAGCGGCTCCGTCTCGAACACGTCCAGCGCCGCACCCGCGATCCGGCCGCCCGCGATCGCCGCCAGCAGCGCCTCCTCGTCCAGGGTCGACCCGCGCCCGACGTTCACCACCCACGCGTGCCGGGGCAGCCGCGCGAACACCGCGGCGTCGAGCGCGCGCCGCGTCGCGGAGGTGGCCGGGAGGATGCCGATCAGCACGTCGGTGCCGGGCAGCGCCTGCGGCACGTCCGCGGGCGTGATCACCGGGTACCCGGCGCGCTCCCCGGCGCGGGACGCGACCCCCACGACCTGCGCCCCGAGCACCGTGAGCAGCGGCGCGAGCCGGGCGGCGATCGAACCGAACCCCCAGATCAGCACCCGGGCACCCGACAGCGAGCGGAACTCCCCGCCCTCGTGCGGCAGCCGCTGCATGCCGCCGAGCTCGTCCGCCCAGCGGTGCTGGTCCTGCGCGCGCACCAGCTCGGGCAGCCGGCGGGCCGCGGCGAGCACGAGCGCGAGCGTGTGCTCCGCGACCGGGCCGTCGTGCAGCCCGCGGCCGGACGTGATCGTGACGTGCGGCGGGAACCCCGCGCTCAGCACCGCGTCGGGGCCGGCGGCGAGCGTCTGCACCCAGCGCAGCCGACCCATCCGGCGCGCGGCGTCGGCGAGCTGCGCGGTCGGGTTCCCCCAGGCGACGAGCGCGTCGGCGTCCACCAGGTCCTCCGGGACCGGCTGCCCCACGTCGTACGTCTCCGCGCGGACCCCCTCGGGAAGGGCGGGGGACAGGGGGAGCGAGGAGGGCAGCAGCACCGTCGTCATGGACGGGAGCGTGACGCACCCGGCGCCGTCGCGCCAGGGGAGGAGACCCGCAGGCCCCGTCCGGGCGTGCGCGGGCGGGGGAACTCGCGGCGGACCGGTGCGGCGCTGCCCGACGCGGTCGCCCGGGCTGGATACGATGACCGCGTGTCCGCCACGAACAGCGCAGTCCAGCCGGCCCGCTCCGGGGAGATCTCGGTGATGATCGTCGACGACCACGAGGTCGTGCGGCGCGGCATCGCCGAGGTCGTCGAGCGCGCCGACGGCATGAAGGTCGTCGCCGAGGCCGGGTCCGTCGCCGACGGCGTCCGCCGCGCCGGCCTGGTGCACCCGGACGTCCTGCTGGTCGACCTGCAGCTGCCCGACGGCACCGGCATCGACCTCATGACCCAGGTGCGGGCCACCCTGCCGACCGCGCGGGCCATCGTGCTCACGTCGTTCGACGACGATGACGCCCTGGCTGCCGCCCTCGAGGCCGGCGCCGCCGCGTACCTGCTCAAGAGCGTCCGCGGCGCGGAGATCACCGACGTCGTGCGCGCGGTGGCCGCGGGTCGCACCCTGCTCGACGAGCGGACCGTCACCCGCCGGCGCGCCGGGCACGAGGACCCGACCGAGAACCTCACGCCGAGCGAGCTCAAGGTGCTCGACCTCATCGGCGACGGCCTGTCCAACCGCGAGATCGCCGAGCGCCTGGGCGTCGCGGAGAAGACCGTCAAGAACCACATCACGTCGCTGCTCGCGAAGATGGGCCTGCAGCGCCGCACCCAGGTCGCGGCGTGGGTCGCGGCGCGGCGGCACTCCGGCTGGCGCGCGGAGACGAACCACTCCTGACCGCACGGGGGTCCCTCCGGGACCCCGGACCGAGCGGCGTGCCCGGCTGGGGCGCCGGCGACGAGGGGTGACGTGCCCGCGTGCAGCGGGTCGCGCCCGCGTGGCGCCGGATGTGCGCTCGCGCCGCCGGAGGTGCCTGGGTCCTGCGGGACGTGCGTTCGCGTGGCGGGAGGTGTTTACGTCTCGGGGGACGTGCGCCCGCGTGGCGGGAGGTGCCCGCGTCTCGCGGGACGTGCGCCCGCGTGGCGGGAGGTGTCTGCGTCTCGCGGGACGTGCGCCCGCGTGGCGGGAGGTGTCTGCGTCCTGCGGGACGTGCGCACGCGTCGCGGGAGGTGCCCGCGACCGGAGGACGTGCCTGCGCGCCGTAGGACATCCGCTCGCCTCTGCAAGACATGGCCTCGCCTCAGAACGGCGGCGGCTCGTCGTGCGGGTCGGCGGTGGCGTCGTGGCTCTCCCCGGTCCCGGGTCGGGTGAGGTAGCGGTGCCCGGTCGGGGTGACCCACTCGAACAGCCCCGGTTCGATCTGCCGCAGCCGGAACCCTCCGTCGGTCTTCAGGCGGTGGTGCCGGCGGCACAGCGGGCCGAGGTTGTCCGCGTCCGTGCGCCCCAGGGGCGCGTCGGGGTCGCCACCCGGTTGGGGGTGGAACTCCGTGGTGTGGTCGAGGTCGCAGCCGGGTGCGGGGACCGTGCAGCCGGGTGCGGCGCAGGTCTTGTCGCGGGTGCGGACGAGTTCGGACAGTGCGGCGGGTGGTCGGTAGCGTTCGCGGCCCACGTCCAGGACCCGATCGGTGAGCGGATCCGTCACGACCCGCTGCCACACCCCGCCGACCGCCAGGGCGCGGGCGGCGACCGCGTCGATGGGTCCGTGCCCGTCGAGGTGGGCGGGCTGGTCGTCCAGGCCGAGCAGCGTCGAGGCCGGGATGGTGATGCGGACCTCGGCGCCCGGGCGGCCCGCGCAGCGGGTGCAGGGGCGACGCGCGGGCGCGGGCCCGGTGGGCACGAGGACGGGCGCGGTGGCTCCGGTCGGTGCGCCAGGCGCCGTGGCAACGGTCAGCGCGTTGGAGGTGGCTCCGGTCGGTGCGCCGAGCGCCGCGGCACTGGTCAGCGCGCCGGAGGTGGTTCCGGTCGGTGCGGCGGGCGCGGTGGGGACGGTGCCGGTCCTGGTGTCGACGCCGGTCTCGGTGCCGGTCTCGGTGCCGGTCTCGGTGCCGGTCTCGGTGCCGGTCTCGGTGCCGGTCTCGATCTCGGTCTCGACCTCGGTCGCGGTCCTGGCGTCGGCCTCGGTATCGGTCCCGGTGTCGGTCTGAGTCCCGGTCGGTCCGTCTGGTGCTCCGCGCGGGGAGGCGGGGTGGCGCAGGTCGGGCCCGGGGTGCGCGGTGGTGTCGTCGAACGGGGTGAGGGTGGCGACCGGGATCGGCTCGACCGGGCGCGCGAGGACCAGTCCGTCCCGGTCCATGAACAGCGCGCCGTTCCACGACCGCTTCGGCTGCGGCGGCTGCGGGAAGCCGGGGGTCAGGTGGACCTCGAACGCCGGCCCGTCCGACTCCGGCACGTCACCCACCACCAGGTCGCGCAGCCCGTCGGCGCGCAGCTGGTCCAGGGTGCGCCCGTCACCGAGGGCCTTGGCGGTCTTGGCGGCGTGGGTCAGGACGCCGTCGACGCGGATGGCGTCGGCGGCGTCCAGGACCAGCCACATCGACGCCATGCCGTCGGGCTGCGGGCGGGGGTGGGAGACCTTCCGGGTGCACCGGGCCCGGTCGTGCCGGTCGGCGGCGCCGTCGGGGTCCACGAGCCGGATCTCGCGCTCGACCCGCTGCCGGAGTTGAGCGACCGAGCACCGGTCGGCGTCGGGGAGCACGGCGTCCTCGACGGCGTGCGCGACCTGGAACGGCAGGTCGGTCAGCGCCGCCGCCAGCACCCCGGCCTTGGCCGCGTCGAGGTGCCCGGTCTCCAACGCCTCCCGGGTCGCGCCGAGCAGCCCGTCGAGGACCAACGCGCGCTGCACGGTCTTCGTCGCGGTGACCCGCGGCCACCCGAGGCGCATCGCCAGCTCGTCCCCGGCCACGCACGCCTGGGTCGGCGGCGCACCGGCGAGAGGCGACCACTCCGGGCTCATCTCCTCCCGGGAGGCGAGCTCGGCGACCATGGCCAGCTTGCGGGCGTGCTGATGACTCTCGACCCGGTCCTGCGCGGCGATCACCTCGACCAGCACCATCGAGGACAGCACGTGCAGATCCAACCCTCGCAGCCAGGCGTCGAGCTCTGGCCCCGGCGGGCACGCCGCGATCGCCTCGACCTGCCGCTGCTCGCCCGTGCGCGGTGTCCCGCCGGCGGCCACGACGGGGTCCGGGCCGAAGTCGGTCAGGCACGTCCCGTCGGGCCCGTAGACCGGCAGCACCGTGGCGGCGACCGGGTCGCCGTCGGGGTGTTCCTGCAGGTCAGATGCCATGGAACGACACTACCGACGGCCACCGACACGACTCCGGCGACCGACCCACGCCCTGGGGACGGAGCGCGACGACGGCACCTGTGGACGACTCGGCGCCGCACGAGCAGCCGCGCGAGCAGGCGCACCCGGGACGAGCTCAGCCCAGCGGGACCTCCCAGGACAGCAGCGTGCCCTGCCCCCCGGGGGCGACCCCGAGGGAGAACGTGCCCCCGTGCTGCCGGGCGCGCGCGGCGAGGTTGCCGGTCCCGGACCGGCGGTCCCGGGTCGCGGGGAGGCCGGCGCCGTCGTCCTCGACCTCGACGTGCACGGTGCCGAGCGGACCGGCGCCCCGGACGGTCACCCGCACGGCGACCGAGGACGCGTGGGCGTGCCGGGCGGCGTTCGCCAGGCCCTCGCGGACCACGGCCACGACGTCGTCGGTGCGGTCCGGGCCGATCCGCTCGTCGATGAGGTCCGCGACGATGTAGTCGCCGTCCGGCACGGACTCGCCGTCGAGCAGGACGATCAGCGAGGGCGCGAACCCGAGCCCGGTGCGGGCCAGGGAGGCCTCCCGGCGCAGCCGCTCGACGATGCCGGTCGCGGCGTCCGGGTCGCGCAGGGCGTAGACGATCTGCCGGATCTGCCGGACGGAGGCGTCGACGTTGTCCAGGGCCTCCTCGACGATGCTGGTCAGCTCGGACGGGTCGACGCCGCGGGACGCCCGGCGGCGCACGGTCTCGAGCTGCATGCCGGTGGCGAACAGCTGCTGGATGGCCAGGTCGTGCAGGTCGCGCGCGATCCGCTCCCGCTCGTCCAGGAGGGCGGCCTGGTCCTGGGCGTGCCGGGCCTCCGCCAGCACGAACGCCAGCGCGGCCTGGGAGGCGAACGACTCCGCGGTCGCCAGGTCGCCCCCGTCGAACGCGAGGGTGCCGACCTTGCGCAGCAGGATGAGCACGCCGACGCCGCGCCCGGACGTCTGCAGCGGGGCGAACAGCGCGGAGCCGAACGCGCGCATCGCCGGCACGGTGATCCGGCTGGACCGGGCGAGGGAGTCGATGATCAGCCCCTGGCCCTCCTCCATGACGGACCAGGTCGGGCCGCCCGGGGTGAGCTGCGCGCCCACGAGGGCGTCGGCGTTGTGGCCGTCGGCGAGCTCGATGAGCAGCTCGCCGCCGACGCCGGGCAGCGCGAGGGCCGCGGCGTCCGCGTCGGCGACGTCCCGGGCGGTCGCGGCGATGTGCGCGAGCGCGTCCTCCTCGTCGGCGCCGGACAGCAGCATGGTGGTGATGTCCTGGCCGGCGCGCAGCCAGTGCTCGCGCCGGGCGCCCTCGGCGAACAGCTGGGCGTTCGCGACGGCGACGCCGGCCGTGGCGGCGAGCGCGATGACGGTCGTGGCGTCCTTGTCGGTGAAGCCGCCGTCCTTCTCGGAGAGGTACAGGTACCCGTAGACCTGCTCCCGCACGCGCACCGAGGCGCCGAGGAAGGACCCCATCGAGGGGTGCCCCGCCGGCCAGCCCTGGAACGCGGGGTGCTCGGTGAGGTCGTCCAGCTTGAGGACGCCGTGGACCGGGATGTGCCCGAGGACGCCGCGGGCGTGCGGGGGGTGGCCCATCATCGCGGCGGCGGCCGCGGGCACGCCGGTCTGGACGAAGGTCGTGGACTCGCCGCGGGAGTCGAGGACGTTGATCGCCCCGTACGTCGCACCGGTCAGCTCGACGGACACCCGGACGAACCGCTCCAGCACGCCCGGCAGGTCCAGGCCCGAGGCGACGGACAGCACGGCGTCGAGCAGGTCGGCGAGCTCGTCGCCGGTCTCGGACGCGGTGCCGAGCTCGAGGTGCGAGCGGCCGCCCGGCTCGCGGACGTGGATGGTCGTCGTGACGCCGGGGCCGTACGTCGGGGCGGCGACGCCGAGCGCGGCGGCGCGCTGCTCGGCGGCCGCCGCGTCCTGCGGGCGGGGTCCCGGCTCGCGCCGCGCGGGGGCGTGCACGTCCTGGTGCGCCCGGTCGTGCGGCGTGGGGTCGTGCGGCGCCGCGTCCTGGCGTCCGGTCAGCTCGTCGGCCATGTGCTCGTCGTCCCACCCTCGTCCTGCTCGCTGGCGTGCGCCTCACCGTACTGGCCGTCGGTGGCCAGCAGGTGCGCGTGCGTCCCG
This sequence comes from Cellulomonas sp. EB106-03-03-XG116, assembly GCF_058792015.1. Lineage (NCBI taxonomy): Bacteria > Bacillati > Actinomycetota > Actinomycetes > Micrococcales > Cellulomonadaceae > Cellulomonas > Cellulomonas sp. EB106-03-03-XG116. Next base: position 1,823 of record NZ_JBYTEP010000041.1, on the reverse strand, counting down.
CGTGCCGCGACCCGCCCGTCCCGGAGCACCAGCACCTCGTCGGCCGCGGCGAGCGGGGCGAGCCGGTGCGTGACGACGAGGACGCCGCGGGCGGGGGCGTCGTCGGCCGGGGCGGGGGCCTCGGCGGGGGAGGGCGCCGCACCGCGCGGGGCCGCCAGCAGGTCGCCCACGAGGCGGTCGGCGGTGGCGGGGTCGAGGTGCTCGGCCGGCTCGTCGACGAGGAGCAGCGGCGCCGTCGCGAGCAGCGAGCGGGCCAGCAGCAGCCGTCGGCGCTCGCCGCCGGACACGCTCCGGGCGTCCGGGCCGAGCGCGGTGTCGACGCCGTCCGGCAGCCCCGCGAGCCAGTCGCCCAGACCCGCGCGGACCAGCGCCGCGCGGGCGTCCTCCGGCGTCGCGTCGCCCCGGGCGACCCGCAGGTTCTCCAGCACGGTGGTCTCGAAGACGTGCGCGTCCTCGGTCGTGAGCGCCAGCCGCGCCAGCCGGACCGTCGGGTCGACGTCGGCCAGCGGGATGCCGTCGAGGAGCACCTCGCCCGCGCGCGGGGGCAGGAAGCCGGCGAGCGTGAGCAGCAGGGTGGTCTTGCCGACGCCCGACGGGCCGACGACGGCCACGCTGCGGCCCGGGGCCAGGTCGAGGTCGAGGCCGGTGACGACGGGGGCGCGGCCGGGCCAGCCGACGGCGAGGCCGCGGGCCGTGAGCCGGGGGGACGTCGACACGGCGGTGGCGAGGGCGTCGGCCGGTGCCGCGTCGGGCGTCCCGGCCGCCGCGCCCGCACGTGCTGCGGGCGCCGCCCCCTCGTCCGGCGTCGCCGCGTCGTCGAGGACGGCCATCAGCCGGGCCGCGGCGACGCGCGACCGGTGCAGCTGGATCGCGGCGGCCGGCAGCACGCTCGTCGCCTCGAACGCGGCGAGCGGCGTCAGCACGATCACCGCGAGGTCGACCTCGGCGATGTGGCCGGCGGCCAGGGCCGGGACGCCGACGAGGAGCGCCGCGAGCACGGCGATCCCGACGGCGAGGTTGCCGAGGCCGGCGGCCAGGGCGGCGGGTCCGGCGCCGCGGTCGGTCGCGCGCGCCAGGTCGGCGTCGGCGGCGCGCAGCCGGGCGAGCTCCGTGCCGGTGCGGCCCTGCACCGCGAGCGGGCCGGCGTCCTCGAGCAGGCCGAGGGACGTGGCGGCCATCTCGGCGCGCGCGTCGGCGGCGCGCTGCTCGGTCGCCCGGGCGGCGCGCTGGGCGAGCCACGGCGCGACGACCCCGGCGAGCACGAGGCAGACCGCGAGCGTCAGGCCGGCGGCGGGCAGGAACAGCCCCATCGCGACGACGGTGCCGAGGCCCAGCACGGCGGCGACCGCCGCGGGCAGCAGGCCCCGGACGACGACGTCGCCGACCGCGTCCACGTCGGCGCCGACCCGGGCGAGCAGGTCGCCGCGCCGCAGGTCGAGCGTGGCGCCGGGCCGGCCCGCGGCGAGCCGCTCGTACAGCGTGGTGCGCAGCCGGGCCATGCCCCGGAGGGCGACGTCGTGGGAGACCAGCCGCTCCAGGTAGCGGAACAGCCCGCGGCCGATGCCGAACGCGCGGACCGCGACGGTCGCCACGGACAGCTCGAGCACGGGGGGCATCTGCGCGGCGCGGGTGATGAGCCAGGCGGACACGGCGGCCAGCGCCACCGCCGAGCCGAGGGCGGCCACGCCGAGGACGACGGCGAGCGCCACCCGGCGGGGGTCGACGTCGAGCAGGCGGACGGCGCGCCACAGCGGGTCGGCGGCGAGGCGGCGGGCGAGCGGGCCGCGCGGCGCGGCACCCGCGGCCTGTCTCTTCTACCCATC
>NZ_JBYTEP010000040.1:0-40475 GCF_058792015.1 Cellulomonas sp. EB106-03-03-XG116 | reverse complement strand
GGTCAGGCCGCCCCGCCCGCCGGGGCCGGCACGCCCGGCCGCTCGCGCCGCCACGCGCGCCCGCCGGCCACCGCCGCCACCCCGCCGACCGCCGCCAGCACCGGCACCACCAGGAACGCGGTGTGCGAGCCCACGGAGTCCGCGAGCGCCCCGAGCAGGAACGGCGCGAGCCCCACGGCGACCCCGCCCCCGACGGTCGCCCGCGCCTGCGCCGCGTCGGTCGCGCCGCCCGAGGCGCCGAGCAGCAGCGCGATCCCCAGCGGGTACTGCGCGCCGTACCCGAGCCCCGCGAGGAACAGCCCCGCGAGGGCGACCGGCGCGCCCGTCGCCGTCCACAGCACGGTCCAGCCGGCGACCGCCACGGCGAACGAGGCGGCGAGCAGCCGGGCCGGCGACACGCGCAGCGACAGCGGCCCGACCACGAACCGGATCAGCGTCATCCCGGCGACGAGCCCCGCGGTCGTGGCCGTGGCGATCCCGGCGCCGGCGCCGGTGCGGTCCCGGACGAGGTCGGTCGCCCAGTAGGTGGTCGCGTTCTCGAGCGCCAGCGCCGCGACGATCGTCACGAGGAACCACCGCGACGCCAGCACCGCACGCCCGCTCCCGGCGGCGCCCGGCGGCGAGCCCGCCCGGTCCGCGCGCGCCCGCACGTCGACCTCGGGTCGCCCCAGCTCCCCGCCGGCGGGCAGCAGCCGCACGGCCACCGCCGTCGCCAGCGCCAGCGCCGCCGTCACCGCGACCGCGGGCCGCCAGCCCCAGCCCGCCGCGACGCACGCGCCGACCGCGAGCGGCCCCAGCAGACCGATCCCCGACCCGATGCCGTTGGCCTCGGTCACCGCCGCCGACGCCGCGCGCCGGTGGTGCAGCACGAGCCCCGCCTGCGCCGCGCTCACCGCGACGTTGCCGCCCACCGACACGACGACCATCGCCGACAGCGTGGCCGCCAGGGTCCAGCCGCTGATCAGCAGGCCGATCCCGGCGGCGATCAGCACGCCCGCAGCGACCAGCGCCGCCCGGCGCCCGAGCCGCCGCACGGCCCACGGCGTGAGGGCCGCCGCGAGCACCGCGCCGCCGGCCATCGCGGTGCCGTGCAGACCCGCCTGCGCGTTCGACACCCCGAGCTCGGCGGCGAGCAGCGGCACGCTCGGGTTGAACGAGTACAGCAGCCAGCCCCACGTGACGAACACGCCGTCGACGGTGAGGGTGAACCGGTCCCGGTGGAACCGCGGCGCCGGTGCCGGGGTCTGCGTCGTCACGCCGCGACCCTAGCGGCGCGGGCGCACCGCGGGCCGGGACCCCGCGCGGGCCGGGAGCTCGCGTGGAGCTCCCGGCCCGCGGCCCGACGGGGGCGCGGCGCCCGGCCACGGGGCCGCGCGGCGCCGCGCGTCAGTCCTGCACGGACACCGCCGCCGCGAACTGGCTCGCGTACAGCCGGGCGTACGCCCCGTCGGCGGCCAGCAGCTCGTCGTGCGACCCCTGCTCGACGATCGACCCGTGCTCCATCACGAGGATCACGTCCGCGTCCCGGATGGTCGACAGCCGGTGCGCGATGACGAACGACGTCCGCCCCGACCGCAGCGCGTTCATCGCCTGCTGCACGAGCACCTCGGTCCGGGTGTCGACGGAGGACGTCGCCTCGTCGAGCACCAGGATCGCCGGGTCGGCGAGGAACGCGCGGGCGATGGTGAGCAGCTGCTTCTCCCCCGCCGACAGGTTCGCCGCCTCGTCGTCGATCACCGTGTCGTAGCCGCCGGGCAGCGCGCGCACGAACTGGTCGACGTGCGTGGCCACCGCGGCCTCGACGAGCCGGTCCTCCGGCACGTCCTCGACGCCGTACGCGATGTTGTCCCGGATCGTGCCGCCGAACAGCCAGGTGTCCTGCAGCACCATGCCGACCCGCGAGCGCAGGTCGTCGCGCGTGAGCTCCCGGGTGTCGACGCCGTCGAGGGTGATCCGGCCGCCGTCGATCTCGTAGAACCGCATGAGCAGGTTGACCAGCGTGGTCTTGCCGGCGCCGGTGGGCCCGACGATCGCGACGGTCTGCCCGGGCTCGGCGACTAGGGACAGGCCGTCGATCAGCGGGGTCTCCGGCACGTACCGGAAGGACACGTCCTCGAACGCGACGCGCCCGCGCACCCGCTCCGGCAGCCGGGCCGGCCGCGCCGGGTCGGGCTCCTGCTCGTCGGAGTCGAGCAGCTCGAACACCCGCTCGGCGGAGGCGACGCCGGACTGCAGCAGGTTCATCATCGAGGCGATCTGCGTGATCGGCTGCGTGAACTGGCGGGAGTACTGGATGAACGCCTGCACGTCGCCGAGCGTCAGGGTCCCGGACGCGACCCGCAGGCCGCCGACCACCGCGACGATCACGTAGTTGAGGTTCGCGATGAACCCCATCGCCGGCTGGATGATCCCGGAGATGAACTGCGCCTTGAACGACGCGGTGTACAGCTCGTCGTTCTGGTCGTGGAACTCCTGCACCGCCTGGCGCTGCCGGCCGAACACCTTGACCAGCGCGTGCCCGGTGTACATCTCCTCGATGTGGGCGTTGAGCTTGCCGGTCCAGGTCCACTGCCCGATGAACTGCGGCTGGGACCGCTTGGCGATCGCCGCCGTCACCGCCACCGACAGCGGGATGGTCACGAGCGCGACCAGCGCCAGCACCGGCGAGATCCAGAACATCATCCCGAGCACGCCGACGACGGTCAGCACCGCGGTGATCAGCTGGGACAGCGTCTGCTGCAGCGTCTGGGCGACGTTGTCGATGTCGTTGGTGACCCGGCTCAGCACCTCGCCGCGGGGCTGCCCGTCGAAGTACTTCAGCGGCAGCCGGCCGAGCTTGGCCTCGACCCGCTCGCGGAGGCCGAACACCACGCGCTGCACGACGCCGGTGGTGATCCAGCCCTGCAGCCAGCCGAACAGCGCCGAGACGACGTAGATCGCGACGACGGCGAGCAGCAGGTTCCGCAGGCTGGTGAAGTCGATGCCCTGCCCCGGCACCACGTCCATGCCGCCGAGCATGTCGGCGAGCCGGTCCTGGCCCTGGGCGCGCAGGCCCTCGATCGCCTGCGCCTTGGTGACGCCCTCCGGCAGCTGCGCGCCGACGACGCCGTTGAAGATGACGTTGGTCGCGTTGCCGAGCACCTTCGGCCCGGTGACCGCGAGCGCCACCGAGAAGATCCCGAGCAGCAGCACCGCCGCGAGCTTCGGCCACTCGGGGCGCAGCACGCCGGCCAGCCGCTTCAGCGATGCCTTGAAGTTCAGGGACTTCTCCCCGGGCATGCCCATCCCCATGCCGGGGCCGGGCCCCATGCCGCGCCGGGGCACCCGCCGCGGGGTCTGGGCGGCCGGGGCCGCGGCGGCCGAGGCCTGGGCGGGCGGCTCGGTGGCGGTGTCGCGGGCGACGCCCGCCACGTCCCGGCTGTCGTCCGGGGTCGGGTCCGGGGTCCGGGTGGTCCGGTCCTGCGCGCTCACGCCGCCTCCTCCACGCTCAGCTGGGACAGGACGATCTCCTGGTAGGTGGCGCACGACGCCATCAGCTCGGCGTGCGTGCCGGTGCCGACGACCGCGCCCTCGTCCAGGACGACGATCCGGTCGGCGTCGCGGATCGTGGCGACGCGCTGGGCGACCACGACGACCGCCGACCGGCGGGTCTCCGGCACCAGTGCGGCCCGGAGCGCCGCGTCGGTGGCGAAGTCGAGCGCCGAGAACGAGTCGTCGAAGAGGTAGATCGCGGGCTTGCGGACCAGGGCCCGGGCGATCGCGAGCCGCTGCCGCTGCCCGCCCGACACGTTGGTCCCGCCCTGCGCGATCGGGGCGTCCAGGCCGCCGGGCATCTCGGCGACGAACGACCGCGCCTGCGCGACCTCCAGCGCGTGCCAGAGGTCCTCGTCGGTGGCGTCGGGGTTGCCGTACCGCAGGTTCGACGCGACGGTGCCGCTGAACAGGTAAGGCCGCTGGGGCACCAGACCGACCACCGACCACAGGTCCTCGGGGGCCAGGTCGCGCACGTCGACCCCGTCGACCGAGACCGTCCCCGCCGTCGCGTCGAACAGCCGCGGCACCAGGTTGACGAGCGTGGTCTTGCCCGAGCCGGTCGACCCGATGACGGCCGTCGTCTGCCCGGGCTCGGCGACCAGGTCGACGCCGTGCAGCACCGCGCGCTCGGCGCCCGGGTACCGGAACTCGACCCCCCGGAGCTCCAGGCGGCCCTGCGGGCGCTCGAGCCGGACCGGCTGCGCCGCCGGGACGACCGACGACTCGGTGTCGAGGACGGCCGTGATGCGCTCGGACGACACGACGGCGCGGGGCACCATCACGAACATCATCGTCGACATCATGACCGCCATCAGGATGTACATGATGTAGCTGAGGAACGCGGTCAGGGCGCCGATCTGCATGTCGCCGGCCTCGATCCGGCCCGCCCCGAACCACAGCACGCCCACGCTGGTGATGTTCATGATGAGCATGACCGTGGGGAACATCAGCGACATGAGCCGGCCCACGCGCAGCGAGGTGTCGAACAGCGCGTCGTTCGCCTCGGCGAACCGGGCGGCCTCGCGCCGCTCGCGCACGAACGCGCGGATCACCCGCAGGCCGGTGATCTGCTCGCGCATCACGCGGTTGATCGCGTCGATCCGCTTCTGCATCGTCCGGAAGTACGGCACCATCCGGCTGACGATCAGCCCGACCACGATGCCGAGCACCGGCACGACGACGAGCAGCAGCCCGGACAGGGCGACGTCCTCCTGCAGCGCGAGCACGACACCCCCGACCAGCATGATCGGGGCCATCAGCATGATCGTGAACGACAGCAGCGCGACCATCTGCACCTGCTGCACGTCGTTCGTGGTGCGGGTGATGAGCGACGGGGCGCCGAACTGGCCCATCTCCTGGGCGGAGAAGTCCTGCACGCGGGTGAACAGCCCCTCGCGCAGGTCCCGGCCGAAGGCCATCGCGACCCGGGCGCCGAAGTACACCGCGGCGATCGAGCAGGCGACCTGGAGCAGGCTGACGCCCAGCATCACGGCGCCGATCCGCATGATGTAGCCGGTGTCGCCCACGGCGACGCCCTTGTCGATGATGTCGGCGTTCAGGCTGGGCAGGTACAGCGTCGCGATGGTCTGCGCGAGCTGGAGCAGCAGCACGGCGACGACCTGGGGCCGGTAGGGCCTCAGGTAGTCCCGGAGCAGGCGGAGCAGCAAGGGATCTCCCGGGTGGGGACGGCGGCCGGGTGGGGACGGCGCGTCCGCGGCGGTGGCCGGCCGGGGCGGACGGGGTGCGGCGCCCGGCGGCGGGGCCGGGGTCGTGGCGGGCGGCCCCGGGGATCGAGCCGGGGCCTGGCGGCTGGGTCTGCTCCCCTGCGGGGGCGACGGTGGTCTCGGGGCGCGGGCCTCAGGTGCGGGCGGCGCCGTGCAGCAGCACGTCGACGAGCTCGGTGACCGGGACCCCGTCGTCGTCGGGCAGGACCGGCGGGCCCTGCCCCATCACCGCTGCGATCAGCAGGTGCGCGAGCCGCTCGGGCTCGATGCGCAGCTCGTCACGGTACGCCTCGACGCGCCGGACCACCGCCGCCCGCACCTCGGCGAGCGCGCGCAGCCGCGCGTCGCGGCCGGAGGGGCCGTGCAGCGGGAGGCGGTCGCCGGGGCGGTGCCCGGGGTGGTGGGCGCCGGGCGCGGCGTCGGCGTCGGCAGGCGCGGCGCCGGCGCGAGGAGCGGGGCCCGCGATCGGACGGCCGAGCGGGTCGACTCCGCGGGCGCCGCGCACGGCGGCGGCGCGGCGGCCCTCGTCGGACGCGAGGATCGCGTGCACCGCGAACATCACGCGGCGGACCCGCCGCCCGCGGGCGGCCATGACGTCGGCGAGCTGGGCGAGCTCCGCCGCGAGGTCCGGGGCCGGTGGCAGGTCGTCGATCTCCGCGACGCCGGCCGTCGGGTCGAGCGCGCGCTCGGCGGCGGCGGTCAGCAGCTCGACCTTGTCGTCGAACGCCCGGAACAGGGTGCCTTCCGCGACCCCGGCCGCCACGGCGATCTGCCGGGTCGACACCTGGGCGCCGTGGACCTCCAGCAGCGGGACCGTGGCGAGCGCGATGGCGGCGCGGCGCTCGTCGCGGCTCATCGGCCGCGCGCGTCCGGTCCGGGGCTCGTCCATGCCGCCGAGCGTAAGTGAGTGAGCGCTCACTCGTCCAGGCCGTTCGTCCCGGGCGAACGCCTGCGGCGCGGAGGCCCTGCCCCGGCACCAGGTCGGGGCGGTCGCCCGCCCGGTCCGCGAGTTCGGTACCTCCCCGGTCCGCGAGTTCGGTACCTCCCGCCGAGTTCGGCGCGTACGGCCACCGAACTCGGCGGGACCCACCGAACCCGACGCCCGACCGCCGTCGAGACCGGTGGCTCGCCCCGAGATCGGTGCTCCCAGCCACCGTTCTCGACGCGAACCACCGACCTCGGCACGTGCCCCCGCCGCCGCGCGACGACGCCCGCCGCACCCCGGAGGGTGCGGCGGGCGTCGGGTCGAGCGTGCGGCGCAGCGTGCAGCGTCCTGCGCGTCAGCGCGCGCGGCTCCGCCTCAGGGCGCCGGCGGCGTCGCCGGGCCCGGCTGCGCGGGCGGCTCGGGCTGGACCGGCGGGAGCTGGCCCTCGCCGGCGTCGCGCTGCTCGCGCCGCGTCCCGCCCGGCTGCGGCCGCTGCCCGGCCTCGGCGACCGGGTCGAACGGCCGGCCGCTGTAGGTGCCGGCGCTGGTGGCGTCGGCGGTGGCGGCCTCGGACTCGCGCCGCGCCTCGGCGAGCGCCTCCTTCGGGTCGGTCAGCGCGACCGGCGGCAGGTCGCCCGGCCCGAACGGGGACTCCCCCGCCGCCCGGCCCGACGGCGCGCCCTCCGGCGCCGCGCCGCCCGCGCCGCCGAACGCACCCGCGAAGCCCTGCGTGAACTGGCCGAGCATGCCGGTCAGCTCGGACGGCACGATCCACACCTTGTTGGCCGGCGTCGCCGCGAGCTTCGGCAGCGCCTGCAGGTACTGGTAGGCCAGCAGCTTGGGGTCGGCGTCGCCGCGGTGCACGGCGTCGAACACCTGGAGGATCGCGCGGGACTCGCCCTCGGCGGTGAGGATCGCGGACTGCGCGGCGCCCTCGGCGCGGAGGATCGCGGCCTGCTTCTCACCCTCGGCGGTGAGGATCTGGGACTGCTTGACGCCCTCGGCGGTGAGGATCGCGGCGCGGCGGTCGCGCTCGGCGCGCATCTGCTGCTCCATCGCGCCCTGCACGGAGGCGGGCGGGTCGATGCTCTTGAGCTCGACGCGGTTGACGCGGATGCCCCACTTGCCGGTCGCCTCGTCGAGGACCCCGCGGAGCTGGCCGTTGATCTGGTCGCGGCTGGTGAGCGTCTGCTCGAGGTCCATCGAGCCGATGACGTTGCGGAGCGTGGTCACGGTCAGCTGCTCGATGCCGGTGATGTAGTTCGCGATCTCGTAGACCGCGGACTTGGGCTCGGTCACCTGGAAGTAGATGACGGTGTCGATGCTCACGACGAGGTTGTCGGAGGTGATCACGGGCTGCGGCGGGAAGGACACCACCTGCTCGCGCAGGTCGACCCCCGCCCGGACCCGGTCGATGAACGGGATGATCAGGTGCAGGCCCGCGTCCAGGGTGCGGTGGTACCGCCCCAGCCGCTCGACGAGCAGCGCGACGGTCTGCGGGACGACCCGCACCGCCCGCGCCAGGGTCACCACGACGAAGATCACGAGGATGGCGAGGAGCGCCCACCCCACGATCGTGCCGATGCTCGGGTCGTCCACTGCGTCTCCTCCCAGCCGCGGCCCGGGTGGGGCCGCACGTGCGCGGCGGCGACCGGTCGGCCGCCGCCGTCCGTCAGATGCCCGCCGGGGCCTCGGGCGCGCCGGAGCCGTCGGTCGCGGGCCGGTCGCCGACGGCCTCGACGACCGCGGTGGCCCCGTCGATCCGCGCGACGCGGACCTCGGTGCCGGCGTCGAACGAGGTGCCCACGACGAGCGAGCGCGCGGACCAGACCTCGCCGCCGAGCTTCACGCGGCCGCCCGAGGCGTCGGTCGGCGCGACGACCACGGCGGGCCGCCCGACCAGCGCGGCCGAGTTGGTCTCGACCAGCTGGGTGCGCTCACGCAGCCGGTGCAGCAGGAACGGCCGCAGCGCGAACAGCAGCAGCAGCGCGGCGGCCGCGGCCACGATGATCTGGACCGCCAGCGGCGCGTCGAGGGCCGCGGCGAGCGCGCCGGCGAGGGCGCCGCCCGCGAGCATGAGGAAGATCAGGTCCAGCGAGAACATCTCGGCGACGCCCAGCAGCAGCGCGCCGCCCAGCCACCACAGCCAGTCCATCGTCGGCCCCTCTCAGCCCGGGTGCCCGGGACCGGGCACCATCGTCCGTCACCTCACGTGCGGGCGACCGCCGAGCGGCCGCTCACCACCGATCCTAGACGATCCCTTGACCGACCTGTGAGGAAATCCGGGCGCCTCTCGACCGACCGGAGGAACCAGGATGAACCGGGTCAGCGCCGCCCGCGAGCCGTCCACCGGTCGCCGGACCGCTCGACCTCGAGCGGCGTGCCGAACGCCCCGGTGAGGTTCTCGGACGTGAGGACCTCGTCGACCGGCCCGGCCGCGTGCACCTTGCCGTCGGCCAGCAGCAGCAGGTGGGTGAAGCCCGGCGGGATCTCCTCGACGTGGTGCGTGACCAGCACGAGCGCCGGCGACCGGCGGTCGGCCGCCAGCTCGGCCAGCGCCGCGACCAGCTCCTCGCGGCCGCCCAGGTCGAGGCCCGCGGCCGGCTCGTCGAGCAGCAGCAGCTCCGGGTCGCTCATCAGCGCGCGGGCGATCTGCACCCGCTTGCGCTCGCCCTCGCTGAGGGTGCCGTAGAACCGGTCGGCGAACCGCTCGACGCCGAAGGCGGCCATGAGGTCGGCGGCCCGCGACTCGTCGACGGCCTCGTACGCCTCGCGCCAGCGGCCCGTCACGCCGTAGGCCGCGGTGAGCACGACGTCCTTGACGACCTCGCCGCCCGGGATGCGCTCCGCGAGCGCCGCGCTCGCCAGGCCGATGCGCGGGCGCAGCTCGAACACGTCGACCCGGCCGAGCCGCGAGCCCAGCAGGTCGGCGGTGCCGGAGGTGGGGTGCATGCGACCGGAGGCCACCTGGAGCACCGTCGTCTTGCCGGCGCCGTTGCGGCCCAGCACCACCCAGCGCTCGCCCTCGCGGACCGTCCAGGACAGCCCGTCGAGGATCGTCGTGGTGCCGCGGCGGATGGTCACGTCCTGCAGGTCGAGCACGTCGGTCATGGACACCAGACCCTAGCCGCCCGGAGCGGCCCGGACGTGGACGTACGTTGGTGGCGTGGACCGCACCGCCCTCGCCCTGCCCCGCTCCGTGCGCCTCGCCCTCTGGCTCGACCAGGCGGGCTCCGGCGCGGACCCCGTCCAGCGCACGCTCGTCGCCGTCCAGGGCGACGACGAGCCGCACCGCGTCGTCGTCCCGGGTGCCGACGTGCCCGGGCTGGACGACGGCGCGCGCGGCTCGGCGACCCTGGCGGACCTCGTGGCGGCCTGGGCGAGCGGGCCGCGCGTGGTCGCCGCGGTGCTCCCGGCGCCGGGCGACCCCGCGGGCGCCCCGGCGTCGGTCGCGGGGGCGGCGCAGGAGGCGGGCGAGGCCGTGCTGGTGAGCACCCCCGACGGGGACTACGCCGCGGTGCCGCGGGTGGAGGTGTTCGGCAGCGTCTACGAGGCGGGGCACCTCGTGACGTGGGCGGTGCACCCGGTCGCGCCGTGGCGGAACGCGCTCGTGGGGCACGTCGGGACGCTCGCCGAGGCGGACCGCGAGCTGACCACGGCGCTCACCCGCGCGACCGAGGCGCTGACCTCCCTCGACGTCGCGCGCTGGCGGCCCGACGCCGCGGAGCGGATCGCCGCGCTGCGCGACACCCCCGACGCGCGGGGCGTGCTCCCGCGCGGGCTCGACCCCCGCCGGGTGCGGGTCATCGGCTCGGCGCTGCGGCTGCGCGCGATCGTCGACATCGCGGCGGCCGACGACGGCGCGGCGGTGAACCTGTGGCAGGCCGACCAGCGCACGTCGGCGCTGCGGGACGTCGACCGGGCGGCGCGCCGCGCGCTGGCGGTCGCGACCCACCCGGCGCACGACGCCCCGGACCCGCGCCGGCCCTGACCGCGGCGCCGCCGGGGTCGCCGCGCCGGGCCCGGTCGGGTGCGCCGACCTCGCGGCTCAGCCCAGGACGGAGCGGTACACCTCGAGCGTGCGGTCGGCGATCGCGTCCCAGGAGAAGTGGTCCTCGACCCGCTGCCGCGCGGCGACGCCCCAGGCGCGGGCGCGGTCCGCGTCGCCGACGGCCTCGGCCAGGGCCGCGCCCAGGTCGGCCACGAAACGGTCGGGGTCCACGGGCGTCCCGGTGCCGTCCTGCACCTGCTCGATCGGCACCAGCCACCCCGTCGCCCCGGCGTCCACGACCTCCGGGATGCCCCCGGTCGCGGTCCCGACCACCGGCAGCCCGACGGCCATGGCCTCGAGGTTGACGATGCCGAGCGGCTCGTAGACGGACGGGCAGGCGAACACGGTCCCGGTCGCGAGCACGGCCACCAGCTCGTCGCGCGGCAGCATCCGGTCGATCCACACCACGCCGTCGCGCCTCGCCCGCAGCTGCTCGACCAGCCCGGTCACCTCGGCGAGGATCTCGGGCGTGTCCGGCGCCCCCGCGCACAGCACGAGCTGCACCTCGGGCGGCAGCTGCTCGGCGGCCCGCAGCAGGTACGGCAGGCCCTTCTGCCGGGTGATCCGCCCGACGAACACCACGGCCGGCCGGTCCGGGTCGATCCCGTTGGCGCGCGCGACGTCGCGCGCGGTCGCCCACTCCTCGTCGCCCTCCGGCCGGCGCCAGCCCGCGAGGTCGATGCCGTTGTGCACGACGCGGACCCTCTCCGGGTCGATCGCCGGGTAGCAGCGCAGGATGTCCGCGCGCATGCCCGCGCTCACCGCGATCACCGCGGCGGCCGACTCGAACGCGGTCTTCTCGGCCCAGGACGACAGCGCGTAGCCGCCGCCGAGCTGCTCGGCCTTCCACGGGCGCAGCGGCTCCAGGCTGTGCGCCGACACCACGTGCGGCACGCCGTGCAGCAGCGAGGCGAGGTGGCCCGCGAGGTTGGCGTACCAGGTGTGCGAGTGCACCAGGTCGGTGGCCGGCCCGTCGCCGCGCCGCCCCACGCCGTCGACGATCGCCAGGTCCACCCCGAAGGTGGCGAGCGCCGCGTTGGCGTCACCGAGCGGGGCGGGCACGTCGTAGCCCGTCACGCCGGGCTCGTCGCGGGCGCCGTCGAAGCAGTGCACCCGCACGTCGACGCTGCGTCGCAGCACCGCGGCGAGCTCCGCCACGTGGACGCCGGCGCCCCCGTAGACGTGGGGCGGGTACTCCCGGGTCAGCAGGTCGACTCTCACGCGCGACACGCTAGCGCGGAACGGGAAGTTCGCCTCGCCGAGACGCAGGTGGTGGCACTACGGTCGGCACATGGCAGCGCCGCGCATCCTGGCAATCGTCCTCGCAGGTGGAGAGGGCAAGCGGCTCATGCCGCTGACCGCCGCCCGCGCCAAGCCCGCCGTCCCGTTCGGGGGCATCTACCGCCTGGTCGACTTCGCCCTGTCGAACCTCGTGAACTCGAGGTACCTGCACATCGTCGTGCTGACGCAGTACAAGTCGCACAGCCTCGACCGGCACGTGTCGAAGACCTGGCGCATGTCCACCCTGCTGGGCAACTACGTCTCCCCCGTGCCCGCGCAGCAGCGGGTCGGCAAGCACTGGTACCTCGGCAGCGCCGACGCGATCTACCAGTGCCTCAACATCCTGGACGACGAGCGGCCCGACATCGTCGTCGTGGTCGGCGCCGACCACGTGTACCGCATGGACTTCTCGCAGATGGTCGACCAGCACATCGCGACCGGCGCCGAGATGACGGTGGCCGGCATCCGGCAGCCGATCGCGATGGCCGACCAGTTCGGCGTCATCGAGACCGCGGCCGACGACCCGACGAAGATCACCGCGTTCCGGGAGAAGCCGTCCGACCCGGTCGGCCTGCCGGACTCGCCCGGGGAGATCCTCGCGTCGATGGGCAACTACGTCGTCAACACCGACGCGCTGATCCGCGCGGTCACCGAGGACGCCGAGAACCCGAACAGCCGGCACGACATGGGCGGCGACCTCGTCCCCGCCTTCGTGGAGCGCGGCACCGCGGCGGTCTACGACTTCATCAACAACGACGTCCCCGGGTCGACCGACCGGGACCGCCAGTACTGGCGCGACGTCGGGACCCTGGACTCGTACTACGACGCGAACCAGGACCTCATCTCGATCGAGCCGGTGTTCAACCTCTACAACGACGCCTGGCCCGTCTACACGGGCTACACCGGGCTGCCGCCGGCCAAGTTCGTGCACGCCGGCGCCGGGCGCCTGGGCCACGCGGCGGACTCCATCGTGTCCCCCGGCGTCATCGTCTCCGGGGCGACCGTGTCGGGCTCGGTGCTGTCGCCGGGCGTGTACCTGCACTCCTGGGCGCAGGTCACCGACTCGGTGCTCATGGACGGCGTCATCGTCAACCGGTACGCCCAGGTGCACCGCGCGATCCTCGACAAGAACGTCGTGGTGCACGAGCGGGCGCGGGTGGGCATCGACCGGGAGCACGACCTCGAGCGCGGGTTCACCGTGACGGAGTCGGGCATCACGGTCGTGCCGAAGGGCGCCGTCATCGAGCTGTGACCGCGGGCGTGGACGCGCCCCGCACGGTCGGGACGCGTCCCGCTAGCCTGCCCGGGTGAGCCTGCCGCGACCCACCCGCCTCGTCGTCATGGACGTCGACTCGACGCTCATCACCCAGGAGGTCGTCGAGCTCCTGGCCGAGCACGCCGGCTCCCGCGCGGAGGTCGCCGACATCACCGAGCGCGCGATGCGCGGCGAGCTCGACTTCACGGAGTCGCTGCGCGCGCGGGTCGCGACGCTCGCCGGGCTGCCGGTGTCGGTGTTCGACGCGGTGCTGGCCGAGGTCGTCGTGACGCCCGGGGCGGTCGAGCTGCTCGCGGAGCTGGACCGGCGCGGCTGGCCGGTCGGGCTGGTGTCCGGCGGGTTCGTCGAGGTCGTCGCGCCGCTCGCCGGCCGGCTGGGCATCCCCCGGTTCCACGCGAACGCCCTCGAGGTCGAGCACGGCGCTCTGACGGGCCGGGTGGCGGGCGAGGTCGTGGACCGCGCCGTGAAGGCCCGGACGCTGCGCGAGTTCGCCGCCGAGGTCGGCGTGCCGCTGGAGCGCACGGTCGCGATCGGCGACGGCGCGAACGACCTCGACATGCTGGCCGCCGCGGGGTTCGGGATCGCGTTCAACGCGAAGCCGGTCGTGTGCGCGCAGGCGGACGCGGAAGTCCGCGACCGGCTGGACGCCGTGCTGGACCTGCCCCCGTTCGCCTGAGCCCGCGCGGGGCGGCACCCGCGCGTGAGGTCGTCACAAGCGGATGAGGTCGTCACAAGCGCGTGAGGTCGTCACTCAGGAGTGACGACCTCACCCCGTTGTGACGACCTCACCGGACGGCGCAGGCGCCCGGGGCGGACGCCGGGCATGAGCCCGGCGGGGTCAGGCCGGGTCGACGACCCGCAGCAGGCGCGCGGCGTCCGGCTCCAGGTCGGCCCACGCCGTCGGCACCTCGAGCACCGAGTACGACGCGGTCGGCACCCCGACCCGCACCCGCGCGAGCGCGGCGTCGTCCGACCCCGGTCCCGCGAGCGCGGCGGCGGTCTGCGAGACGGTGGGCTCGTGGCCGACGACCAGCACCGTGCCGGCCGACTCGTCGAGCTCGCGCAGCAGGCCGAGCAGCTGCCGGATGCCGGCGGCGTAGACGTCGTCGGACAGCCGGGCGGTCTCCGCCGGCACCTCGAGGCCGGCGCGGACCAGGTCCCAGGTCTGCCGGGTGCGCAGCGCCGAGGACACCAGCGCGAGGTCGGGCACCAGCCCGGCCGCCCGCAGCCCCGTGCCGACCTCGGTGGCCTGCTTGCGCCCGGCGAGCGCGAGGGGACGGAGCTGGTCGTCGAGGGAGCCCGGGTGCTCCGCCTTCGCGTGGCGGAGCAGGACGAGCTGGTGCGCGGAGCCGTGGTTCACGCGCACCAGCGTCCCACGACTACTGGCCCATGGCGTGCACGCCGCCGTCGACGTGCACCATCTCCCCCGTCGTCTTCGGGAACCAGTCGGACAGCAGGGCGGCCACGGCGCGGGCGGTCGGCTCCGGGTCGTGCACGTCCCAGCCGAGCGGCGCGCGGCCGTCCCAGCCGCCCTCCATCGACTCGAAGCCCGGGATCGACTTCGCGGCGGTGGTGCGGATCGGGCCGGCGGACACCACGTTGACCCGGATGCCCTGCGGGCCGAGGTCGCGGGCCAGGTAGCGGGAGGTCGACTCGAACGCCGCCTTCGCGACGCCCATCCAGTCGTAGACCGGCCAGGCGAACCGCGCGTCGAACGTGAGGCCGACGATCGAGCCGCCGCCGGTCAGCAGCGGCTGCGTGGCCGTGGCCAGCGACTTCAGCGAGAACGCGGACACCTCGAGCGCGGTGGCGACGTCGGCCCACTCCGCGGCCAGGAAGTTGCCGCCCATGACGGACTGCGGCGCGAAGCCGATCGAGTGCACGACCCCGTCGAGGTGGTCGACGTGCTCGCGGACGCGCTCCGGCAGGGCGGCCAGGTCGTCGGCGTCGGTGACGTCGAGCTGCACGACCGGCGCCTCCTTCGGCAGCCGGCGGGCGATCGCCTGGGTCAGGCGGAACTGGCGGCCGAACGAGCTCAGCACGACCTCGGCGCCCTCCTCCTGCGCGAGCCGCGCCACGTGGAAGGCGATGGAGCCGTCGGTGAGGACGCCGGTGACGAGGAGCTTCTTGCCGTCGAGGAGGCCCATGGAGTTTCCGATCGTTCGAGGGTGCGGGGAGGAGGTCAGTGGCCCATGCCGAGGCCGCCGTCGACCGGCAGCACGGCGCCGGAGATGTACCCGGCGGCGGGCGAGGCGAGGAACTCGACGGCGGCGGCGATCTCGTCGACCGCGCCGAACCGGCCCGCGGGGATGGACGACAGGTAGGCGTCCTGGCGGTCCTGCGGCAGCTCCGCGGTCATCTGGGTCTCGATGAACCCGGGGGCGACGACGTTCGCGGTGATGCCGCGGCCGCCGAGCTCCCGCGTCACCGAGCGGGCCATGCCGATCAGGCCGGCCTTCGTGGCGGTGTAGTTCACCTGGCCGGCGTTGCCGTACAGCCCGACGACCGAGCCGATCATCACGATGCGCCCGCGGCGCAGCCGGATCATGCCCTTCGACGCGCGGCGCACGCACCGGAACACGCCGGTGAGGTTGACGTCGAGCACCTGCTGGAAGTCGTCGTCGGACATCCGCATGAGCAGGCCGTCGCGGGTCACGCCGGCGTTCGCCACCAGGACCTCGACGGGACCGTGCTGGGCCTCGATCTCGGCGAACGCGGCGTCGACGGACGCGGTGTCGGTGACGTCGCCGGTCAGCGCCAGGACGCCGTCGGGGGCGCCGCCGCTGCGGACGATGGTCGCGACCTTGTCACCGTTCGCGACGAACCGCTCGGCGATCGCGCGGCCGATGCCGCGGTTGGCCCCGGTCACGAGCACGCTGCGCGGCTCCGGGCTGCTGGGCTGGGAGTTCTCGGACACGGAAGTCGACGCTATCCGACGGCTCCCGGGCGACGGTGCACCGCCGCGGCACAGGATGGCGGGCCGGCGTTGTCCGGTTCGCACAATCCGCGGGTCCGTCGCAGCGGGCGGCACCTCCCGACAGTGGAAGGTTGTGACGGACACGCCGTCGGTGTGTCCGTCACAACCTTCCACTCTCGACGTGGGTGGCTGGGCGGACGGCCGGTCAGAGTGGGCGGCGCATCCGGTAGTTGGTCAGGGTCACGCCTCGACGGACCGGGTGCTGCTCCGCGACCACCTCGAAGCCGTGCGCCTCGAAGAACGGACGGGCCGTGATGCTCGCGTGCGTGGTCAGCTCGGTGGCGCCGTCCGCGGACGCCGTGCGGACCGCCCAGTCGAGCAGCGCCCGGGCCACCCCCTGCCGGGCGGCGTCCGGGTCGACGAACAGCATGTCGACGTAGCCGGCCGCGTCCACGTCGGTGAACCCGACGACCGCACCGTCCCGCACGGCGACCCGGGTGCGCGCCGCGGCCCGGCGGGCGGCCCAGGCGTCCGGGTCGATGTCCTCGGGCGCCCACGCGGCGACCTGCTCCGGGGTGTAGTCGCGGGCCGCGGTGACGGTGATCGCGCGCCGGAACACGGCGAGCGTCGCAGCGGCGTCGTCGGAGGTGTGGTCGCGGAGCCGGAGCATTCCCCGGACGGTAGCCCACCCGCGGTGCGCGGCGGAGCACGTCGCGGGCGTGGTCGCGGACGCGGTGGGGGGCGACGACCTGCGCCCGGCGGTGCACGCGTTCCTGCAGGGCGTCGCCCGCCGCCTGTGAGCAGGCTGAGACGTCGGCACCACCGGACGAGCCGGACGCCCAGGGGCGCCTACGATCAGGTGTGAGCAGGCGGACCCCACCACCGGCGCAGAGCATCACCAGCGCCCCCGAGCCCCTCGGCGCCGACCAGGCGCGCCGGGCTCGCCGCTACCTGATCCAGATGGGGATCCGGGTGGTGTGCTTCGTCGTCGCCGTGCTCACCTGGTCCCGCGTCCCGCTCTGGGTGAGCCTCGTGCTCATCGTCGGGGCCGTCGTGCTGCCGTACATCGCGGTGCTGTTCGCCAACGCCGGCCGCGAGCGCCGCGACGACGCGCCCCCCGGGTACGTGCCGCACCTGCTCGACGCGGCGCCGGCCGCGCGGCCCGTGGCCCCCGCTCCCCCGGAGCCCGCCCCGGCGGACGAGCCGGCGGACGAGCCGCGGCGCACCGGCGACCGGCCCGCCGAGCAGGACGGCCCCGCGGACGACGACGACACCCCCGGAGGCTCCCGATGACCGCGCCCACCCCCGACGCCGTCGGCGAGGACCTCGTGTGCAGCGCCCGCGGCTGCCGCGCGGACGCGTCCTGGGGCGTGCTCTGGAACAACCCGCGCCTGCACACCCCGGAGCGCCGCAAGGTGTGGCTGGCGTGCGACGAGCACCGGAAGCACCTGGAGGAGTACCTCCGGGTGCGCGCCTTCTACGCCGACACGGTGCCGGTCGCGGACCTGCCGCGGATCGAGCTCGGCGAGCGCCCGGGGCTGCCCGGCCTCCCGGGGCTCGGCGGCCTGCCCGGGGCCCCGGGGTCGCGATGAGGCTGCTGCACGGCAACCCCGCGGCCCGGCGCGCCGTCGGGCTGGTCCTGCTCGCCGTGGTCGTGTCGGTCGCGTGCGTGTTCCTGGGCCGCTGGCAGTGGCACCGGCACGTCGCCCGGGACGCCGCCATCCGGCTGGTCGAGCAGAACTACTCGGCCGACCCGGTGCCGCTCGGCACGCTGCTGCCGGAGCCCGGCGCGAAGCTCGACCCGGGCGACGTCTGGCGGCAGGCGACGGTCACCGGCACCTACGACGCCGACGCCGCGGTCCTGCTGCGCAACCGCCCCGTGAACAGCCAGCCCGGCTTCCACGTCCTCGTGCCGCTGGTGCAGGCGGACGGGTCGGTGCTCGTCGTCGACCGCGGGTGGGTGGCCTGGGACGACGACGCGAGCGGCGAGGTCGCCGTGCCGGCCCCGCCGTCCGGCGAGGTCGAGGTCACCGTGCACCTGCGCCGCGACGAGGCCGCCGACCCGCGGTCCGCGCCGGCCGGGCAGGTGCAGGCGATCAACGTGGGCCAGGTGCTGGCGGCCGGCGGCTCGGACGCCGCGTCCTACGGCGGGTACGGCGGGCTGGTCGACGAGACGCCCGCGCCGGCGGTCGCGCTGGGACGGCTCCCCGCGCCGAGCACCGACCCCGGGTCGCACCTGTCGTACGCGTTCCAGTGGTGGACGTTCTCGGTGGGGTCGCTGGCGGCCTTCGGCTGGCTCGCGCGCCGCGAGCTGCTCGAGGGCGCGGAGGCGGCGTCCGGCGGCGACGCGCCCGACGGCGACGGCACGCCGCGCCCCGCGCGCCCGGCGCCCGCGTCGCGCCGCCGGCGCACCTCGGACGAGGAGACCGAGGACGCCCTGATCGACTCCCAGCTCGGCTGACCGCGCCTCAGGCCAGGGTGACCAGGTCCAGGTAGGACGGGTTCCACAGGTCCTCGTCGCCGTCCGGCAGCAGCACGACCCGCTCCGGGTTCAGGGCCTCGACCGCGCCCTCGTCGTGGCTCACCAGCACGACCGCGCCGGTGTACCCGCGCAGGGCCGCCAGGATCTCCTCGCGGCTGGCCGGGTCGAGGTTGTTGGTCGGCTCGTCGAGCAGCAGCACGTTCGCCGACGACACCACCAGCGCCGCGAGCGCCAGCCGGGTCTTCTCGCCGCCGGACAGCACCCTGGCGGGCTTGTCGGCGTCGTCGCCCGAGAACAGGAACGAGCCGAGCACCGACCGCACCTGGGTGTCGGTGAGGTCCGGCGCCGACGACCGCAGGTTCTCGACGACCGTGCGGTCCATGTCGAGCGTCTCGTGCTCCTGGGCGTAGTACCCGAGCTTGAGGCCGTGGCCCGGCCGCACCTCGCCGGTGTCCGACTCCTGCAGCCCGGCGAGCATCCGCAGCAGCGTGGTCTTGCCCGCGCCGTTCAGGCCGAGGACGACGACGCGCGAGCCCCGGTCGATCGCCAGGTCGACGCCCGCGAACACCTCCTGCGAGCCGTACGACTTCGACAGGTCGGACGCCGTCAGCGGCGTGCGCCCGCACGCGGCGGGCTCGGGGAACCGCAGCTTCGCGACCTTGTCGGACGCCCGGACCTCGTCGAGGCCGGAGAGCATCCGCTCGGCGCGGCGGGCCATGTTCTGCGCGGCGACCGCCTTGGTGGCCTTCGCGCGCATCTTGTCGGCCTGGGCCAGCAGCGCGCCGGCCTTCTTCTCGGCGTTGGCCCGCTCGCGGCGGCGGCGCTTCTCGTCCGTCTCGCGCTGCAGAACGTAGGCGTCCCAGCCGAGGTTGTACTGGTCGAGCTCGCCGCGGTTCGCGTCCAGGTGGAACACCTTGTTCACGGTGGCGCGCAGCAGCTCGACGTCGTGGCTGATGACGACGAAGCCGCCCGGGTACGTCTTGAGGTAGTCGCGCAGCCAGGCGATCGAGTCCGCGTCGAGGTGGTTCGTCGGCTCGTCGAGCAGCAGCGTGTCGTTGCCGGAGAACAGGATGCGCGCCAGCTCGACGCGGCGGCGCTGGCCGCCGGACAGGGTGCTGAGCGGCTGGCCGAGCACGCGGTCGTCCAGGCCCAGGTTCGCGGTGATCCGGTGCGCCTCGCTCTCGGCGGCGTACCCGCCGCCGGCGGTGAACCGGGCCTCGAGCTTCGGGTACCGCTCCATGGCGGCCTCGCGCACCGCGTCGTCGGTCGAGGCCATCAGGCCCTCGGTCTCGCGCATCTGCTCGATGATCCGGTCCAGGCCGCGCGCCGACAGCACCCGGGACATCGCGAGGTCGGACAGCTCGCCCGACCGCGGGTCCTGCGGGAGGTAGCCGATGTCGCCGCTGCGGGTGATCTGCCCGCCGGTCGGCTGCGTCTCGCCCGCCAGCGTCTTGGTCAGCGTGGTCTTGCCCGCGCCGTTGCGGCCGACGAGGCCGATCCGGTCGCCGGGCGCCACCCGGAAGGTCGCCTCGGACAGCAGCACGCGGGCACCCACGCGCAGCTCGACGCCCTGAACGGTGATCACTCGGTAGTCCCTGCTCCCTCTGGTCGTGCACGGCCGCGGTCGATGCCGCGCGCCCCGTCGTCGCGGGCCGGCACAAACGCCGCCCATCCTACGAGTCCCAGCGCCCCGGACCCGACCGGAATTCCGTGGGCTCGCCCACGCCGCGGCCCGGGTCGCCGGCACCGGGCTCGCGCGGGTGCCCCGCGGCTGCGGAACCCGACAGGCCCGCGCGGGCAGCGTTGGGGTTCCCCGCACGGACCGGCGGGGCCGCACCGCACTAGCGTGGCGTCCGGCGAGCGCGCCCCGCCGCTCCCCCCGCCGACCGCACCCCCGCGAGGTCCGATGTCCGAGCACCGCCCCGACGCCGTCCCCGCGGCCGACGCCGCCGTCGTCCCGTCGCCCGCCGTCGCGCACGTCGCGCCCGGTGCGTCCGCGACCGCCCCGGCCCCCGTGGCCCGCGCCTCGGTCGCCACCGACGTCGCGCTGGTCGCCACGTTCGCCGCCCTGGTCGCCGTGTGCGCGGTGCTGCCCGCCATCCCCACCGGTGGAGCCGTGCCGATCACCCTGCAGACCTTCGGCGTCGCGCTCACCGGCCTGGTCCTCGGGCCGCGGCGCGGCGCCCTCGCGGTGCTGCTCTACGTGGCCGTCGGCCTGGCGGGCGTCCCGGTGCTGTCCGGCGCGACCGGCGGGCTCGGCGTGCTGGCGTCGCCGTCGGCCGGCTACCTGCTCGCGTTCCCCGCGGCCGCGGCGATCGCCGGCGGGTTCGGGCTGCTGGCCCGCCGCGCGCCCGGCCGGTGGCGCGTCCCCGCGCTGTTCGGCGCGGCGACGGCCGGCTCGCTGCTGGTGATCCACCCGCTCGGCATCGCGGTCATGGGCTGGCGGCTCGGCCTCTCGGCGTCCGAGGCGGTCGCCGCCGGCGCCGTGTTCCTGCCCGGGGACCTGATCAAGAACGCGCTCGCCGCCGTGGTCGCCGCGGCCGCGCTGCGCGCCTTCCCGGACCTGCTGCGCGGCCGGTGATCGAGCTCGACGGCGCGGTCGTCACGGCATACGCCCCGGGCGAGGCGCGCCGCGGGGCCGAGCGGGTCGTCACCCTGCTGGGCCCGGTGACCGCGACGCTGACCGAGCGCCGGGTCGCGGTCGTCGGCGCGAACGGGTCGGGCAAGTCGACGCTCGCCCGGCTGCTGAACGGCCTGACGCTCCCGTCCGCCGGCTCCGTGCGGGTCGACGGCCTCGACACGGCCCGCGACGGCGCCGCGGTGCGCCGCCGGGTCGGCTTCCTGTTCACCGACCCGGACGCCCAGGTCGTGATGCCGACCCCCGTCGAGGACGTCGCGCTGTCCCTGCGCCGCCTCGGCGTCCCCGCCCGCGAGCGCGACGCCCGCGCCCGGGAGGCGCTGGGCCGCGTCGGCCTGGCGTCCCGCGCCGACCTGCCGGTCCGCGCACTGTCCGGCGGCCAGCGGCAGCTGCTCGCGCTGGCCGCGGTGCTCGCCACCGAGCCCGCGGTGCTGGTCTGCGACGAGCCCACCACCCTGCTCGACCTGCGCTGGCGGCGCGTCGTCGACGGCCTGCTCGCGGACCTCCCGCAGCAGGTGGTCCAGGTGACCCACGACCTGGACGCGGCGGCGCGGGCCGACCGGGTGCTGGTCGTCGACGGGGGCCGCGTGGTGCACGACGGCGCGCCCGGGGCCGCCCTCGACGCGTACCGCGCGCTGATGGCGGTCGAGCCCGCGTGACGCTGCTCGGCGCGCACCGCACCGCCCGCACCCCGCTCGACCGGGCGCCGGTCGGGGCGAAGCTCGTCGGCCTGGCGCTGCTCGGCGTGGCGGTCGTGGCCACCCGGGGCGTGCCGGCGGCGCTCGTGCTGCTGGGCCTCGCCCTCGGCGCGGCCGCCGTCGCGGCGCTCCCCCCGAGACCGACGCTGCGGGGGCTGCTGCCCGTGCTCGTCACGGCACTGCTGGCCGGCGCCTACCAGGCCTGGGCGCGCGGCTGGGGCCCGGCCGTCGAGGTGGTCGCCGACCTGCTCACCCTCGTGCTCGGCGCCGCGGTGGTCACCGCCACCACGCCCGCCGACCGGCTGCTCGACGCCCTCGCGCGCGCCGCCCGGCCGCTGCGCCGGGTCGGCGTCCCGCCCGACCTCGTCGCCCTCGCGGTCGCGCTGGTCCTGCGCTCGGTGCCCGAGATCGCCCGCACCGTGCACGAGGTCCGGGACGCCGCGCGCGCCCGCGGGGCCGAGCGCGACCCGCGGGTCTGGCTGACCCCGGCGGTGCTGCGGGTCGTCGGGCGGGCGCGCGACCTCGGCGAGGCGCTGGCCGCGCGCGGGATCGTGGACTGACCGTCCCCCCGCTCGCCGCGCGCCGCCCCGCGCCCCGGGCTACCGTCCCCGGCATGACGTTCCAGGACGGCGGCCGGTTCGAGGGTGGCCGCGTGCAGTCCCGCAGCGGCGGCCGTGGCCGCGGCATCGCGGTCGGCGGCGGCCTCGGCACGCTGGTGCTCGTGGTGGTCGTGACGCTGCTCGGCGGCAACCCGGCACAGCTGCTGTCCGGCGACGGCGGGACGGGCGCCGGCTCGCAGGAGCAGGTCGCCCAGGTCGGCGACTGCACCGCCGAGCAGGCCAACGCCGAGCGCGAGTGCCGGCTGTCGGCGACGGTCCAGGCGCTCGACGCGTACTGGCAGCGCACCCTGCCGGAGCTCGCCCAGGACCCGGACGTCGAGCCCGCCGTCGTGTCCTTCCAGGACGCCACCGACACCGGCTGCGGCAGCGCGTCGGCGTCGACGGGGCCGTTCTACTGCCCGCCGGACCGCACGATCTACCTCGACCTGTCGTTCTACGACCTGCTCGCCTCGCAGTACGGCGCGCAGGGCGGCCCGCTGGCCGAGATGTACGTCGTGGCGCACGAGTACGGGCACCACATCCAGCAGCTGACCGGGATCTTCGACAGCGCGGACCGGTCCGGGACCGGCGACGACTCGGACTCGGTCCGCGTCGAGCTCCAGGCCGACTGCTACGCGGGCCTCTGGGCCGGCGACGCGGCCACGACGGTCGACCCGGACACCGGCGTGACGTTCCTGGAGCCGATCACCGAGGCGCAGCTCGCCGACGCCCTGTCCGCCGCAGCGGCGGTCGGGGACGACCACATCCAGCAGCAGTCGGCGGGCGGCGTGAACCCGGACACCTGGACGCACGGCTCCAGCGAGCAGCGCCAGCGCTGGTTCATGACCGGCTACCGCGACGGCACGGTCCAGTCCTGCGACACGTTCGCGGCCGCCTCGCTCTGACCCCGGACGCACGGACGCCAGGACGGGATGACCCCGCCCCGGCGTCGTGTCGTCCTCGGGCTCAGATGTTGAAGCCCAGCGCCCGCATCATCGCGCGGCCGTCGTCGGTGATCTTCTCCGGGCCCCACGGCGGCATCCAGACCCAGTTGATCCGCACCGAGTCGACCAGCCCCTCGAGCGAGGTGCCCGCCTGGTCCTCGATGACGTCCGTCAGCGGGCACGCCGCCGAGGTGAGCGTCATGTCGATGACGACGTTCCGGCCCTGCTCGATCGCGATGCCGTAGACCAGGCCGAGGTCGACGACGTTGACGCCGAGCTCGGGGTCGATGACGTCGCGCAGCGCCTCCTCGACGTCGGCGGCGTTCACCGGCGCCGGCGCGGCGCCGTCCTGCTGCGGGGACACCGTGGTGTCGCTCATCGCCCCTCCTCGGGGTTCGTGGTCGTCACGGAGGCCTGCGCCACCGCGTCCTTCATGGCCGCCCAGCCGAGCAGGGCGCACTTGATGCGGGCCGGGTACCGCGCGACGCCGACGAACGCGACGGCGTCCTCCATCTCCTCGGCGAGCCCGTCGCCCTCGAACTTCTCGGGCAGCACGCCGCGGGAGTCCATGAGCTCGCGGAAGTCGTCGGACAGCGCGAGCGCGTGCTGCACCGACCCGCCGGCGACGGCCTGCGACATCACCGAGGCCGAGGCCTGCGAGATCGAGCAGCCCTGGCCGGTCCAGGTGAGCTCGCCGATGACCGGCGCGCCCGACGCGTCGGCGTCCAGGCGCACGCGCAGCGTCACCTCGTCCCCGCAGGTGGGGTTCACGTGGTGGACCTCGACGTCGTACGCCTCCTGCGCCCCGCGGTGGGCGGGGTGCTTGGCGTGGTCGAGGATCAGCTGCTGGTACAGCTGCTCCATGCCGGTGCTCATGCGGTGCGGCTCTCGCTCTCTCGGGTCTGTCGTCGTCCCAGTATCAGTCGCTCAGTCCGAAGAACGTCCGGACCCCCGCCAGTGCTTCCCGGAACACCGCGATCTCCTCGTCCGTCGTGTAGACGGCGGCCGACGCGCGCGCGGTCGCGGCGACTCCGAACCGGCGGTGCAGCGGCTGCGCGCAGTGGTGGCCCACCCGCACGGCCACGCCGCGGTCGTCGAGCACCTGGCCGACGTCGTGCGCGTGCACGCCGTCGACGACGAACGACACGGTCGCGAGCCGGTCCACGTTCGCGGTGGGGCCGATGACCCGCACGCCGGGGACCGAGGCCACCGCGTCGAGCAGCAGCCCGGCGAGGTGCCGCTCGTGCGCGGCGACCGCGTCCATGCCGAGCTCGGCCAGGTAGGTCGCGGCGGCGCCCATGCCGACGGCCTGCGACACCATCTGGGTGCCGGCCTCGAACCGGCGCGGCGGCGGGGCGTAGGTGGTCTGCTCCATCGTGACGACCTCGACCATCGACCCGCCGGTCGTGACGGGCGGCATGGCCTCGAGCAGCTCGCGGCGGCCGTACAGCGCGCCGACGCCGGTCGGGCCGAGCATCTTGTGCCCGGAGAACGCGGCGAAGTCGACGCCGAGCGCGGCCAGGTCGACGGGCAGGTGCGGCACGCTCTGGCAGGCGTCGAGCACCGTCAGGGCGCCGACCTCCCGGGCGCGGGCCACGAACGGCGCGACGTCGGTGACGGCGCCGGTCACGTTCGAGGCGTGCGTGAACGCGAGCACCTTGGTCCGGTCGGTCACGACCGTGCCGAGCTCGTCCGCCCGGATGCGGCCGTCGTCGTCGACGCCGAGCCAGCGCAGCGTGGCGCCCGTGCGCGCGGCCAGCTCCTGCCACGGCACGAGGTTGGCGTGGTGCTCGGCCTCGGTGACGACGATCTCGTCCCCGGGGGCCAGGGCGAACCGCTGCGCCGCCGCTCCCCCGCGCCCGAGCGTCGCGTTCGACATCGCGTAGGCGACGAGGTTGAGCCCCGCGGTGGCGTTGGACGTCCAGACGATCTCGTCGTCCTGCACGCCCACGAACGAGGCGACCTCGTGCCGGGCGGTCTCGAACGCCTCGGTGGCCTCCTCGGCGAGCTGGTGCGCGCCGCGGTGCACGGCGGCGTTCCGCTGCGTGTAGAAGTCCTGCTCCGCGTCGAGGACGACCTCGGGCTTCTGCGAGGTCGCGCCGGAGTCGAGGTAGACCAGCGGGCGCCCGTCGCGGACGGTCCGCTGCAGCAGGGGGAAGTCCGCGCGCACGGCGGCCAGCTCGGCGGCGTCCAGCGTCCGCCCCTGCCCGTCCTGCGGGGCCCGGTCCAGCGTGTCGGTCATCTCGGTGTCCTCGTCGTCGTGCGTCGTGGCCTGGCGCCCGGTCGCCCTCCGGGGTGCGGGGCCGGGGCGGCGGCGGTGCGGCCGCCGCCCCGGGGGCCTCGCGGGTGGTGCGAGACCGTCAGGCGGAGGCGCCCGAGGTCAGGAACCGGTCGTAGCCCTCGTTCTCGAGGCGCTCGGCGAGCTCGGGCCCGCCCTCCTCGGCGATCCGGCCGTCCACGAACACGTGCACGAAGTCCGGCTGGATGTACCGCAGGATGCGCGTGTAGTGCGTGATGAGCAGGACGCCCACGTCGGTCGACTCCTTGGCGCGGTTCACGCCCTCGGAGACGATGCGCAGCGCGTCGACGTCGAGGCCGGAGTCGGTCTCGTCGAGGATCGCGAACTGGGGCTTCAGGAGCTCCATCTGCAGGATCTCGTGGCGCTTCTTCTCGCCGCCGGAGAAGCCCTCGTTGACCGAGCGCTCGGCGAACGAGGAGTCCATGCGCAGGCGCTCCATGGCGCCGTCGACGTCCTTGATCCAGGTGCGGAGCGCGGGCGCCTCGCCGTCGATCGCGGTCTTGGCGGTGCGCAGGAAGTTCGACACCGAGACGCCGGGGACCTCGACCGGGTACTGCATGGCGAGGAACAGGCCGGCGCGGGCGCGCTCGTCGGCCGACATGGCGACGAGGTCCTCGCCGTCCAGCGTGACGGTGCCCGAGGTGATCGTGTACTTCGGGTGCCCGGCGAGCGAGTAGGCCAGCGTGGACTTGCCGGAGCCGTTCGGGCCCATGATGGCGTGCGTCTCGCCGCTGTTGATGGTCAGGTCGACGCCGCGGAGGATCGGCTTCGGACCCTCCTTCGTCTCGACGCTGACGTGCAGGTCGCGGATCTCCAGGGTGGGCATGCGGGTTCTCCTCGGAAGGCTCAGGCAGCGCCGTCGACGTCGACGAGCACGCGCTCGCCGTCGACGGTCAGGGGGTAGACGGGGACGGGGCGGACGGCCGGGGGCCCCAGCGGCTCGCCGGTGCGCAGGTCGAACCGCGACCCGTGCAGCCAGCACTCCACGGTGCAGCCCTCGACCTCGCCGTCGGACAGCGAGACCGCGCCGTGCGAGCAGATGTCGCTGATGGCGTGCAGCGCGCCGTCCTCGTCGCGGACGACCGCGACCTCGACCGGGCCCGACGGCCCCTCGAGCTCGACACGGAAGGTGCCGGCGTCGGGCACGTCGGAGGTCATGCACGCGAGCTGTGCGGTCATGCGGGCTCGTCCGCGGAGGCGACGGAGGCGGGCTCGTTCAGGATGGCGCGCTCGGCGTCGGTCTCGTCGGTGACGTCGGAGGCCAGGTCGCCGCCGGACACCGCCGCGGCACCCCGGAACTCCGTCATCGACTGCGCCAGCTCGGCCTCGATCGCGGTGATGAGCCGCTCCTCGACCTCGGGCACGCCGATCTGGTGGATCAGCTCGGCGAAGAAGCCGCGCACGACCAGGCGGCGGGCGTCCGTCTCCGGGATGCCGCGCGAGCGCAGGTAGAACAGCTGCTCGTCGTCGAACCGGCCGGTGGCGCTGGCGTGGCCCGCGCCCTCGATGAGGCCCGTCTCGATCTCGAGGTTCGGCACCGAGTCCGCGCGCGCGCCGTCCGTGAGGACCAGGTTGCGGTTGAGCTCGTAGGTGTCGGTGCCCTCGGCCTCCTTGCGGATCAGCACGTCGCCGACCCACACGGTGTGCGCGCCCTCGCCCTGCAGCGCGCCCTTGTAGGTCACGCGGGACTTGCAGCTCGGGACCGCGTGGTCGACGAACAGCCGCTGCTCCTGGTGCTGGCCCGCGTCGGCGAAGTACACGCCGAGCATCTCCACCGAGCCGCCCTCGCCCGCGAACTCCGCGTCCGGGGTGAGCCGGACGACGTCGCCGCCCAGGGTGACCACGATGTGCTTGACCGTGGCGTCGCGGCCGAGCTTCACGCGGTGCGCCGCGTTGTGCACGGCGCCCTCGGACCAGTCCTGCACGGAGACGACGGTCAGGTGCGCGCCGTCCTCCGCCACGACCTCGACGGTCTCGGTCAGGAGCGCGGACCCGACGTGGTCGATGACGACCGTCGCCTGCGACATCGGCTTGGCGTGCACGAGCAGGTGGCTGCCGGTCGGCTCCAGCTGGCCCTCGACGCCCTCGACGCGCACCGAGGTGACCGTCGACGCGACGGCCTCCTGCGGCACGGTCACGACGGTGGCCCGCGGGAACGACGCCCACGCGACGGCCGCGGCGCGGTCGCCCGGCTTGCCGGCGCGACCCAGGCGGGCGTCGTCGCGATCCACGATCTCGACCTCGACCTCGGGCGCGTTCACGACCGTGGTGAGGACGCCGTGGCCCGTGAGCCGGCCCGTCTCGGGGGCGAACAGGGGCGCGAGCCGGTCGACCGGCGAGAACCGCCACTCCTCCTCGCGCCCGGTCGGCACCGGGAAGTCCGCGACCTCGAACGAGGTGGCGCGGGCCGCGCGCGACGACTGCGGCACCTCGGCGACGCCGTGGCTGTGCGCCTCGTCGGCCGTCGCGCGGGAGTGGTCGGTGGAGAGACCGGGGGTCTCGGGTGTGGTGGTCGACATCAGCCGACGGCCCCTTCCATCTGCAGCTCGATCAGGCGGTTCAGCTCGAGGGCGTACTCCATGGGCAGCTCGCGCGCGATGGGCTCCACGAACCCGCGCACGATCATCGCCATGGCCTCGGTCTCGGTCATGCCGCGGGACATCAGGTAGAACAGCTGGTCCTCGGACACCCGGGAGACCGTGGCCTCGTGCCCCATCGACACGTCGTCCTCGCGGACGTCGACGTACGGGTAGGTGTCCGAGCGGGAGATCTGGTCGACCAGCAGCGCGTCGCAGAGCACGTTGGACGCCGAGTGCGACGCGCCCTCGAGCACCTGGACCAGGCCGCGGTACGAGGTCCGGCCGCCGCCGCGGGCCACCGACTTCGACACGATCGACGACGAGGTGTGCGGCGCGGCGTGCACCATCTTGCAGCCGGCGTCCTGGTGCTGGCCCTCGCCCGCGAAGGCGATGGACAGCGTCTCGCCGCGGGCGTGCTCGCCCAGCAGGTAGATCGCCGGGTACTTCATGGTGACCTTGGAGCCGATGTTGCCGTCGACCCACTCCATCGTCGCGCCCTCGGCCGCGGTCGCCCGCTTGGTCACGAGGTTGTAGACGTTGTTCGACCAGTTCTGGATCGTCGTGTACCGCACGCGGGCGTTCTTCTTCACGATGATCTCGACGACCGCGGAGTGCAGCGAGTCCGACTGGTAGATCGGCGCGGTGCAGCCCTCGACGTAGTGCACGTACGAGCCCTCGTCCGCGATGATCAGCGTCCGCTCGAACTGGCCCATGTTCTCGGTGTTGATCCGGAAGTAGGCCTGCAGCGGGATCTCGACGTGCACGCCCGGCGGCACGTAGACGAACGAGCCGCCCGACCACACGGCGGTGTTCAGCGACGCGAACTTGTTGTCGCCCGGGGGGATGACCGAGCCGAAGTACTGCTCGAACAGCTCCGGGTACTCGCGCAGGCCGGTGTCGGTGTCGACGAAGATGACGCCCTGCGCCTCCAGGTCCTCGCGGATCTGGTGGTAGACGACCTCGGACTCGTACTGCGCGGCGACGCCGGCGACCAGGCGCTGCTTCTCGGCCTCCGGGATGCCCAGGCGGTCGTAGGTGTTCTTGATGTCCTCCGGGAGCTCCTCCCAGGACGTCGCCTGCTTCTCCGTCGACCGGACGAAGTACTTGATGTTGTCGAAGTCGATGCCCGACAGGTCCGCGCCCCACCAGGGCATCGGCTTCTTGTCGAACAGGCGCAGCGCCTTCAGGCGGGTCTTCAGCATCCACTCGGGCTCGTTCTTGAGCGCCGAGATGTTGCGCACCACGTCCTCCGACAGGCCGCGCTGCGCCGTGGCGCCCGCGTCGTCGGCGTCGTGCCAGCCGTAGCCGTAGTTGCCGATCGAGGCGATGGCCTCGTCCTGGCTCATCGGCTCGGCCGCTACCGGGCGTCCGGGGTCCGTCGTCGTCATCTCATCGTCCTTCCGCGGGTGCACGGGGGTCGGGGGGCTCGGGTGGGTCGGTCAGTCCGTCGTCGTCGGCCGGCGGACCGGCACGATCGGGATGTTCGTGGTGCAGACGTGGCCGCCGCGGGCCAGCGTCGCGAGGCGCTGCACGTGCACGCCGAGCATGCGGGAGAAGGCGTGCGCCTCCGCCTCGCAGAGCTCGGGGAACTCGCGCGCGACGTCCTGCACCGGGCAGTGGCCCTGGCACAGCTGGATGGCGTGGCCGCCGGGCACGGGACGCGCGGTGGCCGCGAAGCCGTCGACCGCGAGGCCGTCGGCGAGCACCTGCGCCCGGCGGGCCGGGTCGTCGCCCGCCTCCGCCAGCGCGTCGGCGTGCCGGACCTCGAGGTCGCGGACCCGCTTCTCGGCGAAGCTGCGCACCGCGTCCGCGCCGCCGATCTCGGCGACGAACCGCAGCGCCTGCGACGCGAGCTCGGAGTACTGCTGGCTCAGCGCCGCCTGCCCGGCCGCGGTCACGACGTACCGCTTGGCGGGGCGGCCGCGGCGCGCGGGCCCGACGGCGCCGCCGTCGTGCACGCCGATCTGCTGCTCGCCCTCCAGCACCGCGAGGTGCCGGCGGACGGCCGCGGCGGTCAGGTCGAGCTCCGCGGCCAGCTCGGCGGCGGACACCGGGCCGTCGGCGGCGATCAGGTCGAGCACCCGGCGGCGGGTGCCCGCCTCGGCCTCGGACTCGGGCTCCGTGGGGCGGGGCGCCGTCGCGGCGGCGACGGAGCGGACCGTCGCGTCGGTGACCTCGGTCGCGCAGTCGGCCTCCGGCGCGGCGGCGGTCCCCGGCGTGCTGGCGCTCATGGCACACACCTCCGGTTCACTGCTGCGCGGCTGGTTCGCGGGGGCGGACCGCCGTGGCGGCGCCGGCCCCGCGGAGCCCCGACGAGGGCTCCCGATATCGGCAACATCCTTGTTGCCGAAATAAGTCCTGGCAAGCAAGGTCAGCCTCACCACACCGGGCGAGCGGCTGCGACCCCTACACTCGCGGGGTGCTCGGCCAGTCCTCCTCCCCGCCCGCCGTCGAGGTGCGCGGGCTCGTCAAGCGGTACGACGGCCGCGCCGTCGTCGACGGGCTCGACCTGCACGCGTCCCCCGGTCGGGTGACCGCGGTGCTCGGTCCGAACGGCGCGGGCAAGACCACCACCGTGGAGTGCTGCGAGGGGCTGCGCGCCCCGGACGCCGGCTCCGTGCGCGTCCTGGGCCTCGACCCGGTCGCGGACGCCGCCGCGCTGCGCCCCCGCGTGGGCGTCATGCTGCAGGACGCGGGGCTGCCCACCGGCGTGCCCGCGCTGGGCGTGCTGCGGCACGTCGCCGAGATGTACGCCCGGCCGCGGGACGTGGGCGAGCTCGCCGAGCGGCTCGGCCTCACCCCGTTCGCCCGGACGACGGTGCGCCGGCTCTCGGGCGGCCAGCGGCAGCGGCTCGCCCTCGCGACCGCGGTCGTCGGGCGGCCGGACGTCGTGTTCCTGGACGAGCCCTCGGCGGGCATGGACCCGCAGGCGCGGCGCGCCGTGTGGTCGCTGGTCGAGGAGCTGCGCGCGGACGGCGTCGCGGTCCTCCTGACGACGCACCTGATGGACGAGGCGGAGGCGCTGGCCGACGAGGTGGCCGTCGTCGACCACGGCCGGGTCATCGCCCACGGGTCTGTGCCGGCGCTGCTGGCCGGGGCCGACTCCTCGACGCTGACGTTCCGGGCCGAGCCGGGGCTGGACGTCGCCGCGCTGGGGGCCGCGCTGACCCCGGCGGGTGCCGCGGCGAGGGCCGCGGTCACCGAGACCGGCCCCGGCGCGTACGCCGTCGACTCCCCCGCCACCCCGGCGCTCGTCGCCGTGCTCGCCGCGTGGTGCGCCGACCGCGACGTGCTGCTCGCCCGGGTGGACGTCGGGCGCCGCACCCTCGAGGACGTGTTCCTCGACCTGACCGGACGGAACCTGCGATGACCGCGCCCGCTCCTGCCCCTGCGGGCGCCGCAGGCGCCGACCGCGCGGCCGACCGCGCCGCGCCCGCCGGTCGCCGGATCCGCGCCCAGGCCCGGTTCGAGACGATGGCCGTGCTGCGCAACGGCGAGCAGCTGCTCGTCACCCTGATCATCCCGGTGGTCGCGCTGATCGCCCTCGGGCGCGGGTCGTTCCTCGACATCGGGGTCGGCGACGCCGAGCGGATCGACGTCGTCACCCCCGGGATCCTCGGGCTGGCCGTGATGGCCGGCTCGCTCACCTCGCAGGCCATCGCCACGGCGTTCGACCGGCGCAACGGCGTGCTGCGGCTGCTGGCCACGACGCCGCTCGGGCGCGGGGGCCTGCTCGCGGGCAAGGCGCTCGCCGTGCTCGCGGTCGCGGCGCTCCAGGTGGTGGTCGTCGGCGTGGTCGGGCTCGCGCTCGGCTGGCGCCCCGAGCCGGCCGGCATCCCGGGCGCGGTGCTCGCGCTGCTGCTCGGCGTCGCGGCGTTCACCGCGCTCGCGCTGCTGCTCGCGGGGACGCTGCGCGCGGAGGCGGTGCTCGCGGTCGCGAACCTGCTGCTGGTGGTGCTGGCCGTCGTCGGCGGCCTGGTGCTGCCCGTGTCCGACCTGCCCGGGTGGTGGGCCTCCGTCGCGGAGTGGCTGCCGCCCGGCGCGCTGGGCGAGGCGCTGCGCGCGTCCCTCGTCGACGGGGCCTTCCCGGCCGCGCACCTCGCCGCGCTGGCGGTGTGGGCGCTCGCGCTGGCCGCGGCCGTGCGCCGCTGGTTCCGCTGGTCGTCCTGAGCCCGCCGCGGCACCCGGGTCGCGTGATCAAGACCTCGTGCACGGCGGCACGAGCGCGGGTCGGCGGACCGTAGGCTGGGCGCCGTGAGCCCCGATGTCGCCGCCGCCCCTCCGACCGCCCCGTCCGGCCTCGCCCGGTTCGGCGCGTGGGCGCAGGAGCGCCTGACCTACCCCGTCCTCGTGGCGAACCTGGTCGCGCAGATCGGCATCGTCGTCACGGGCGGCGCGGTGCGGCTCACCGGCTCCGGCCTCGGCTGCTCGACGTGGCCGCAGTGCGAGCCCGGGCAGTTCACCGCCGCGTTCCACCCCGAGACGACCTACCACCAGTACGTCGAGTTCGGGAACCGGACCCTGACCGGCGTGCTCGGCGTCATCGCCGTCGCCGTCGCGCTCCTGGTCTGGTTCGACCGCGACCGGTCCCGCTCCTACCGCTGGCTCGGGTTCGCCCCGCTGGCCGGCGTGGTGCTGCAGGCGCTCATCGGCGGCGTCGTCGTCCTGCTGCACCTGCACCCCGCGTGGGTCAGCCTGCACTTCATGGTGTCGATGGCGCTGGTCGCGGCCTCGACGCTGCTCGTGCACCGCAGCCGCGAGGGCGACGGGCCCCGGATCCCCGTCGTCGGGCCGTGGTCCCGGCGGCTCGCGCCGGTGCTCGGCGCGCTGCTCGTGCTCGTGCTGGCGCTCGGCGTCATCACCACGGGCGCCGGCCCGCACTCGGGCGACGAGGAGGTCGGCTACCGGATCGCCGTCGACCCGTACCTGATGGCCCGGGTGCACGCCGCGTCGGTGTGGCTGTTCACCGGGATGCTCGTCGTGCTGCTGTGGCTGAACCGCCGGGGGCCGCGCCTGCTGCGCCGCCGGGGCTGGGTCATGGTCGGGCTCGTCGCCCTGCAGGGCCTCATCGGGTACGTCCAGGTCGCCACCGACCTGCCGATCCTGCTCGTCATGCTGCACATGCTCGGCGCGGCGCTGCTCGCGGCGGGGGCCACGCGGTACCTGCTGACGTTCCGCACGCGGGCCTGACCGCCGGGGCGCGGGTCAGCCCGCCGCCACCAGCGGCACCCCTGCGTCCGCGAGCGCCCGCGCCGCCGGGTCGTCGGGGTCGACGTCCGTGACCACGCCGGCGACCTCGTCCAGCGGCAGCACGCGGAACGGCGACGCCGCGCCGATCTTCTCGGCGCTGGCCAGCACGTAGGTGTCCCCCGCGCGCCGGGCGAGCGCCCGCTTGGTCGCGGCCTCCTCGGCGTCGCCGGTGGTCAGCCCCGCCTCCGCGTGCACGCCCGTGACGCCGAGCAGGAACACGTCCGCCCAGACGCCCGCGGCCGCCTCGGCGAGCAGCGCGCCCGACGTGACCACCGAGTGCTTGAACAGCCGACCGCCGAGCACCAGCACCTCCACCGTCGGGTGCTCCGCGAGCGCCGCGGCGACCGTCGGGCTGTGCGTCACCACCGTCGCGCGCAGGTCCGGCGGCAGCGCCCGCGCGACCGCGAGCGCCGTGGTCCCGCCGTCGAGGATCGCGGTGCTCCCGGGCCGCACGAGCCCGGCCGCGCGCCGGGCGACCCGGTCCTTGTTCTCGACGGCGACCGTGCGCCGTCCCGCGTAGTCCGCCACCGCGGGCGACACCGGCAGCGCACCGCCGTAGACCCGCTGGCAGAGCCCCGCGGCGGCCATCTCCCGCAGGTCGCGCCGCACCGTGTCCTCGGACAGCCCGAGCCGCTCGGCGGCGTCCTTGGCGACGACGCGCCCCTCGGTGCGCAGCACGCGCAGCAGCTCGTCCCGTCGCTGTGCCGGCAGCATCGCGGCCTCCTCGGTGGTCGCCCGGTCTTTCTCGTTGGTGCCTAGTCTTGCACGGTTCTGCGCGTTATGGTCGGAGGCATGACCGCACAGCTGATTCTCATCGCCGGCCCCTACCAGTCCGGGACGGGCGGCGACCCCGCCGCCATGGCCGCCAACCTCCGCCGGCTCGAGGAGGCCGCCTGGCCGATCTTCGAGCGCGGGCACGTGCCCATGATCGGCGAGTGGGTGGCGCTCCCGGTGCTCGCGAGCATGGGCGCCGACGGCCCGACCGACCCCCGCGCCCAGGACGTGCTCTACCCGACCGCGGAGCGGCTGCTCGCCCACTGCGACGCCGTGCTCCGGCTGCCCGGGGAGTCGGCGGGCGCGGACAACGACGTCGCGATCGCGCGGCGGCGCGGGATCCCGGTGTACACGTCGGTCGACGAGATCCCGCGGGCGGCGGCGGGCTGAGGGCGGACGGGCGGGCTGGCGGGCGGCGGGCGGCACCGCGGGCACTCTGCCGCGCGCCCGGGTCGCCGCCCGCCATGCGGACGCCCCGGGGACCACGCACGACCAGGACGTACGCTCGCGCCATGGATCCGATGAGCAACCGGGGCTGCGCCCCGCGCCGGGGGCCCGGGGCCTGACCCCGGCACGCCCGACGCTCGCGTCGGCGTGCCGCGCAGGCACCCCGACCACCGCCCGCCGCACCGGCGGGCCGTCCCGCTGAGGACCCTCATGCTCTCGTTCCCCCTCGGCGCGCGCCCGCGCGCCCTCACCGCCGCCGCCTTCGTGCTGGTCGGCTCCGCGTCCGTGCAGATCTCGGCCGCGCTCGCGTCGTCCGCGTTCGGCTCGCTGGGCACGCTCGCCGTCTCCGGCTACCGCATGACGGCCGCCGCCCTCGTCCTGCTCCTGCTGACCCGGCCCGCGCTGCGCGGGCGCAGCCGCTCGGCGTGGGCCGGCATCGCGCTGTACGGCGTCGCGATGGCCGCCATGAACGTGCTGTTCTACGCCGCGCTCGACCGCATCCCGCTCGGCGTCGCCGTGACCCTGGAGTTCTGCGGGCCGCTCGCGGTCGCCGCCGTGGCGTCCGCGGGGCGCGCACGGCTGCTGCCGATCGTCGCGCTCGCCGGCGTGGTGCTCGTCGTCGGCACCCCGACCGGCGGGCTCGACCCGGTCGGCGTCGCGCTGGGCCTCGGCGCGGCCGCGGCGTTCGGCGGGTACACCGTGCTCGCGGGCCGCGTCGGCTCGGGGTCCGGCGGGCTCGGCGACCTCGCGCTGTCGGTCGCGGTCGGCGCCCTGCTGCTGTCGCCGTTCCAGGTCGCGCAGGCGCCGACGCTGGACGAGGGGCACGTCGCCCCGCTGGTGCTGTCCGGGCTGATCGGCGTCGCACTGGCGTTCTCGCTCGACTTCCAGGCCGCCCGGCTCGCGGGCACCCGTGTCGTCGGCACGCTGTTCGCGATCGACCCCGCGATGGCCGCGCTGGTGGGGGCGGTCGCGCTCGGCGACCGACTGCCGGTCGCGGCGCTGGGCGGGATCGCGCTGGTGGTGCTCGCGGGCGCGGGCGCGGTCTGGTCCGCGGGCCGCGGCGCCCCGGCGTCGGCGCAGGAGGAGGCCGCGGCGCCGGAGGCGGTCGAGCCCGCCCCGCTCCCGCTCGACTGACCGCCTCCCAGCGACCGCGGTCTCCGCGAGTGCACAGCCGACACGTCGAGTGCCTATCCGCGGGGTAGGCACTCGACGTGTCCGGTAGGCACTCGACGCCGGCGGAGCAGGCTGGTCAGGCGTCGGGGCCCGGGAGCGCGCCGGTGCGGGCGCGGGACAGGACGTGGTCGAGGAACAGGCGTGCCGCGGGCGGAAGGGCGTCTTCCGCGAACGTGCTGAGGCCCACGTCCCGGGTGGCGCCCTCGTCGAGGACGCGCAGGTGCCGCACGGGCCCCGTGTCGGCGGCCGACTCGTCTCCGACGTCACCACCCGCGCCGCCGCCCGCGCCGTCCGCGCCGCCGACCCGCCCGCTCCCACCGCCCGCGCCACGCCCGGCCCCACCACCCGCGGCGCCGGGCGCCGCCGGGGAGCCCGCCGGCAGCAGCGCCACCCCGAGCCCCGCTGCGACGAACCCGTGCAGCGTGGGCACGTCCTCGCCCTCGAACGCCGGCGTCGGCCGGAACCCCGCCGCCTGGCACAGCCGCTCGGTCTGCCGCCGCAGCGTCGACGGCGGCCGGAGCAGCAGGAAGGGCTCCCCCGCGGCGTCCGCCAGCCGCACCGCCTCCCGCTCGGCGAGCCGGTGCCCGGCCGGCACTGCGAGCCGCAGCGGCTCGGTGAGCAGCACCCGGTGGTGCACCGCGGGGCCCGAGGGCGGCACGGTGGAGATGAGCAGGTCGACGCGCCCGGAGTCGAGCAGCGCGTCGGCCAGGTGGTCGGGCGTCTGGGTGAGCTCGAACCGGACGCGCGGGTGCTGCCGGCGGAACGTCCGGACCAGCTCGGGCACCAACCACGAGCCGAGGGTCGTCTGGAACCCGAGTGTCACGGTGCCCGTGTCCGGCTGCACCGCCGCGTCGACGGCGGCCAGGCCGTCGTCGAGCTGGTGCAGGACGCCGTCGAGGTGGCGCTTGAACACCGCGCCGGCGTGCGTCATGCGCAGGTGCCGGCCCGACCGCCGCAGCAGCGGGGCGCCGACCTCGCGCTCCAGGCGGGCCAGCGCCCGGGAGACACCGGGCTGGCTGACCTGCTCCACGTCCGCGACCTCGGTCACGGTCGCGCCGTCAGCCACCTGCTGGAACCACCGCATCGCCTGCACGTCCACGTCGCATGACGCTAGCGCATGGATCCATGACGTTGGTGTCATTGGACGCATGGGCCCCACGTCACGAGACTGGGTGCCATGTCGTCGACCTCCACCCGCACCCCGTTCGCGACCACCCTGCGCCGCGCGTTCGCGCCGTACGCGGCGACCACCGCGGTCGAGATCCGCACCGCGGGCTGGACCCGCGGCGTACGCGTGACGCACCAGGCCCCGACCGCGCCCGCCGCCCGGGCCGGGCGCACGCAGGACGTCCCCGCCACCGCCTGAGCCCAGGCCCGCACACCGCCGCGTCGCTCACCCGCCGCCCCTGCCGCCCACCTGCGGGCGTCGGGGGCGTTGCTCCATCCGGGTGGACCTGCCACGTCGGCCGGAATCGGCTTGCCGGCGGTGTGACCTGCACCGGGACCGCCGGGAGGGGCGACCCCGACTCCGGCGCGATGGGTGATTGAGGATTCATCTACCCATCCGGATCGCCCTCCGCGCCGAACGAACGGGTGAGCGCCCGCCGCGCACCGCCGGCGAGCGCGACCCGCCCAGTCGCACCGGAGCCCCCATGACCACCCTCGCAGCCACCCGCCGAGCCGTGACCGACCTGTTCGGCGAGCCCCTGAGCCCCCGCGAGCGCATCGTCCTCGCCGAGCTCGCCGAGGACGTGACCCTCGAGGACATCGCCCGCAAGCTGTTCGTCTCGCGGAACACCGTGAAGACCCAGGTGCGGTCGATCTACCGCAAGATCGGCGCCTCGACGCGCGCCGAGGCGGC
Source organism: Cellulomonas sp. EB106-03-03-XG116 (assembly GCF_058792015.1). NCBI lineage: Bacteria > Bacillati > Actinomycetota > Actinomycetes > Micrococcales > Cellulomonadaceae > Cellulomonas > Cellulomonas sp. EB106-03-03-XG116. Next base: position 3,023 of record NZ_JBYTEP010000040.1, on the reverse strand, counting down.
CGCGTGGGCCGAGGCGGCCGGCCTGCGCTGAGGTGACGACGCTCTGACCTGCGTCCGCACCCCCGCGCGCGAGGTCGCTCGGCAAACCTCTTCAAGTGTGTCGTAGGTCACATCTACGCTCGCCCCATGGAACAGGCGATCGAGGCCCGCGGGCTCGTCAAGCGCTACAAGGGCGTCACCGCCCTGGACGGCGTCGACCTCACGGTGCCGTCCGGCACCGTGCTCGGTCTGCTCGGCCCCAACGGGGCGGGCAAGACCACCATCGTCCGGGTCCTGTCCACGCTGCTGCGCCCCGACGAGGGCACCGCGCGGGTCACGGGCGTCGACGTGCTCGCCCGCCCGGGCGAGGTCCGGCGGCGCATCGGGCTGTCCGGCCAGTACGCGGCGGTGGACGAGTACCTGTCCGGCTACGAGAACCTCGAGATGATCGGGCGGCTGTACCACCTCGGCAAGCGGCGGTCCCGCGACCGGGCGCGGGAGCTGCTCGCGTCGTTCCGTCTCGAGGACGCCGCCGACAGGCCGGCCAAGACCTACTCCGGCGGCATGCGGCGCCGGCTCGACCTGGCGGGCGCGCTCGTGGCCGACCCGCCGGTGATCTTCCTGGACGAGCCCACCACCGGCCTCGACCCACGGGGCCGGACCGAGATGTGGGACGTGATCCAGACGCTGGTCGCCGGCGGCACCACGCTGCTGCTGACCACGCAGTACCTGGAGGAGGCCGACGTCCTCGCCGACGAGATCGTCGTCATCGACCACGGCCGGATCATCGCCCAGGGCACCGCGGACCAGCTCAAGCGGCAGGTCGGCGGCGAGCGCCTGGAGCTGACCGTCGCGGACGTCGCGCTGCTCGCCGGCGTCGAGGAGGCGCTCGCCCCGCTCGGCGTCGGGCGGCCCACCGTGGACGACGGCCGCCGGTCGTTCGTCATGCCGGTGTCCGGCGGCCCCGAGGTGCTGAGCGAGGCGCTGCGGCGGCTCGACGAGCGCCAGGTCCGGCTGGAGGACGTCGGCCTGCGCCGTCCCACCCTGGACGACGTGTTCCTCGCCCTGACCGGCAAGACCGCGGAGCAGGACGGCGACCCCGACCCGAAGGCAGGTGCGTGATGCCGGTGCCACCCGTGATCGCGGACGCCTCCGTGGTCGCCAAGCGGAACATCATCAAGATCAAGCGGGTGCCCGACCTGCTGGTCTTCACCACGCTGTCCCCCATCATGTTCGTCCTGCTGTTCTCCTACGTGTTCGGCGGGGCGATCGACCAGGAGGGCGGCGGGCAGGCCTACCGGGAGTTCCTCATCGCGGGGATCTTCGCCCAGACCGTGATCTTCGGCGCGACCGTCACCGGGGCGGCCCTCGCGGAGGACCTCAAGAAGGGCATCCTCGACCGGTTCCGGTCGCTGCCCATGGCGCCGTCGGCGGTGCTCACCGGTCGCACGTTCTCCGACGTGGTGAACAACGTCATCGTGCTGATCGTGATGGGCCTGACCGGGCTGGTCGTCGGCTGGCGGATCCGGTCGTCCGTGCTCGACGCCCTGGCGGGGTTCGGCCTGCTGCTGGTGTTCGCCTACGCGATCAGCTGGATCATGGCCTGGATCGGGATGCTCGTCCCGAGCCCCGAGGTGGTGAACAACGCCTCGTTCATCGTGATCTTCCCGCTGACGTTCGTCGCGAACACCTTCGTCCCGCTCGACACCCTGCCGGCGCCGCTCCAGACGTTCGCCGAGTGGAACCCGGTGTCGGCGGTGACCCAGGCAGCGCGCGAGCTGTTCGGCAACATCCCGCCCGGGGTTCCCGAGCCGACCGCGTGGCCGCTGCAGCACCCCGAGGTGTACACGCTCATCTGGTCGGCGCTGTTCCTGGTGGTGTTCGTGCCGCTCGCCAACGCGCAGTACCGGGTGTCGACCAGCCGCTGACCGCGCCCCGGCGCCGGACCGACCCGGCGTCCGACCGACCCGGCGTCAGACCGACCCGCCGACCCGCCGCCCCTTGCGCGCGTACAGCGCGTCGTCGGCACGGGCCAGCGCGTCCCGCACCGGCTCGTCGCCGTCGGCCTGCGCCACGCCGTGGCTCCAGGTGGGGTCGCCCGCCGCGAGGCGCTGTCCGGCCGCGGCCACCCAGTCCTCCGCGCCCGCCGCGTCCCGGCCGGCGAGCACCACCGCGAACTCGTCGCCGCCGACCCGCCCGATCAGGTCCCCGTCGCCGAGCCCGGCCCGCCACCCGGCGACGAGCCGCACCAGCACCTCGTCGCCGGCGGCGTGCCCGAGGGTGTCGTTCACGACCTTGAAGTCGTCGACGTCGAGGCAGACGACGGTGGCGGGCCGGCCCCGGCGCGCGGCGTCGTGCAGGACGAGGGCGGCGCGCTCGTCGAACGCGGCGCGCGTGAGGGCGCCTGTCAGGTCGTCGGTGGTGGCGAGCAGCCGCAGCCGCTGCAGCAGGTACGTCACCAGGCCGCTCATCACGACGGTGGTGAGGGCGAGCACCAGCCAGGTCGTCAGCGCGAACGGCACCGGCGAGGCGAGCATCGCCAGGCCGAGCACGACGACCACCAGCCCGAGCACCCGGCGCACCGTGCGCGGCTCCCCGAGCAGCGCGGCGGCCTGCCCGGCGACGACCAGGCCGAGGCTCGTCGTGACGACGCCCGCGAGGGTCTGGCAGCTGGCGACCAGCACCCCGCCGATCCCGACGGCGGCGACCAGCGCGGCGAGCGGGGCCCGCGGCCGGTCGCGGAGCAGCAGCAGCGCGCCGGCCAGCAGCGCCAGCGCCGCCGAGCCGCCGTACCAGACGCCGACCAGCGCCATGCGCGAGGGCGGCCACACCGCGCTGACCAGGCAGAGGACCGCGCAGAGCAGCAGCGCGCCGGCGGTGTGCGACGCCGCGAGGAACAGGCGTGCGCCGTCTCTCGGGGGGCGGGTCCGCGCGCGCACGGCCACCCCATCGGCCGCGGGCGGGATCACCTGACCGGTGGGCGGCCGGACCACCCGTCCGGGCGAACGGGCGCGGCGCCGGGCAGGCGGGTTCGCCCCGCCGCC
>NZ_JBYTEP010000039.1:0-40844 GCF_058792015.1 Cellulomonas sp. EB106-03-03-XG116 | reverse complement strand
CGCGGGGACCGGGCCGCTGCCCGCGGGCGTCGCGGCGGCGACCGGCGCGACCGCCGTGCTCGGGCCGGACGGGACGGCGGTGCTCGGCGAGGACGGGACGGCCGTGCTGCCCGCGCCGGGGGAGACCTGGGGCGCGCCGGCGCAGGACGGGACCACCCGGGCGTTCGGCGCGGCCGCCGCGCCCGCCCCGCCGTCGGTGCCGCCACGCACCGCGGCCCCGCCCTCGTGGGACGCCACCGGCGAGGACGACCGGTGGGCGACGGGGGAGTCGCCGACGCAGGCCTGGGACACCCGGTCGTACGGCCCGGGCGGGCCCGGGGCCGGCGCTGCTCTCGACGGCTCCGCGGACGCCGACCACCCCGGGCACCTCGACGGGTGGCCGGACGGCGTGGACGGCCCGCCGCCCGCGCCCGAGCCGCCGCGCCGCACCGGCACCCTGCTCGCCCTCGCGCTGCTGGCGCTGACCGGCGCCGCGCTGCGCCCGGGCGCCGCGCTGCTCGCGCTCGTCCCCCTCGTGCTGCTCGCCCGGACCGTCGGGTCCGTGGCGGACGCCGTCGGCCGGCGGCGCGAGCGGGTCGGCGCCCGCCGGTCGGACGCGCTGCGCGCCGTCGCGTCGAGCCCGTGGCACCTGCTGCGCGCGCTCGTGACCCTGCTGCCCTCGCTGCTGGTCGCCGCGAGCCTCGTCGTCATCCTGCTCGGCGTCGGCTGGTGGCTCGTCGGCTCGGGCGCGGTCGAGGCCGGACCGCTGCGCGCGGTGGACGACGCGCCCGCCGCGGAGTCCGTGGCGGCGCTGCTGGCGGTGGCGGCCGCCGCAGGGCTCGCCGGGCTGTGGTGGGGCCCCGCGGCCCGGACCACCCGGGACGGGGCGCGCTGGCTGCTCGGCGGGGTGGCGCCCGGGCGGGGCGGGGCGACCGTCGTGGTGCTGCTCGCGCTGCTCGGTGCGGGGGCGCTGGTGGCGCTCGCGGCCACGGGGACGCTGGTGGACTGGGCGCCGTTCGCGGCGCCGGTGCTGCCGGTCGGCGCCTGACCGGAGACCCCCGGGGCGCACCGTCGGGGAGGCCGCGTCCGCGCGGGATCCCCGCGAGGTCGTCACCGGAGACCCAGGTCCGGTCCAGCCGCACCCCGTACGCTGGCCGGCATGACCGGGACAGCCGCCCCGCGCGTGCCCGGCGCCGTCGCGCCCGGATCCGGGTCCCGGCGCCGGGTGCACCGCGCCGCGCTGCTGCCGCTGCTCACCGCGGCCGCGTCGCTGGCGGTGCTCGGCGGCGCCGCCTGGCTCGGTGCCGTCCGCACCGTCGTGCACCAGTGCGTGACGATCGACGGCCCGCTCGCGCTCCTCGGCGTCCGGCTCGCGGTGCTCCAGGACGCGGCCGACTGCCCGACCGGCGTCGCGCTGACGCCCGCCGCGTCGCACGGCGCGGTGCTCGCGCTCGGGCTCGTCCTGCCCGTCGTCGCCCTGCACGCGGCGCTCGGCGCGCTCGGCCTCGGCCTGGCCGCCCTGCTGCTCCGCGCCGCCGGCCCCGTGCGCGCCGTGCTCGGCGCCGTGCTGCACGCGCTGCCCCGGGCGGCGCACCCCCGCTCGGCCGGGACCCCGCGCCCCGCGCCCGCGGGACTCTCCCACCACCCGCGCCCGGCCGTCCTGGCCCGCGCCCTGCACCCGCACCGGGGTCCGCCCGCGGCGCTCGCCTGAGCACCCGCAGCAGACCCGACCGAAGGAGAGCAGGACAGATGAGCACCACCCCGAGCCCCGGCAAGGGCCGGCCGTCGAAGATCGAGCGGCGCGACGCCGCCCGCGAGCAGGCGCGCGCCCTGCGCGAGCAGCAGGCCAAGCGCGACCGCCGCAACAAGTTCCTGGGCATCGGCATGCTGTCCGTCGCGGTCCTCGCGCTCGGCGGCGTCCTCGTGTGGGTCCTCACCCAGGGCGGCGGCAGCAGCGACGAGGCCCTGCCGGACTACCCGGACACCCCGCTGAGCGAGGTCGCCGACGTGCCGAGCACCGCCCTGCCCGAGGGCGGCATCCCCGTGAGCGCCTCGGGCGTCGGCGGGGAGGTCGACGACAGCACGACCCGCGTCGACGTCTACCTCGACTACATGTGCCCCGCCTGCGGCGCCTTCGAGGAGGCCAACGGCGACAACCTCATCTCGCTCGCCTCCGACGGCGCCGCCACCGTCGTCTACCACCCGATCGCGATCCTCAACCGGTACTCGAACGGCACCGGCTACTCGACCCGCGCCGCCTCCGCGGCCGCGCTCGTCGCCGACGAGGCGCCCGACCAGTTCGCCGCGTTCAACGAGCAGCTGTTCGCGGGTCAGCCCGACGAGGGCACCGACGGCCTGACCAACGCCGAGATCGCCTCGATCGCGCGCGACGCCGGGGTGTCCGGCAGCGTCGCGGACAAGATCTCCGACGGCAGCGCGCTCGACCGGTTCGGGCAGTGGGTGACCTCCGCGACCAACGACGTCACGGCGAACCCGGACCTGGTCAACGAGGCCAACGGCAGCTTCGGCACCCCGACGATCACCATCGACGGCGAGATCTGGACCGAGAACTGGACCGACCCGAACGCCCTGCTGCAGGCGGTCGGCTCCTGACCCGGGCCTGATCCCGCGCGCCGGATGGCGCGCCTCCGCGCGAGGCCCCGGCGCCCGGGCACGCACCCGGGCGCCGGGGCCGCGCGCGTCCCGGCCCGCGGGACCCACCGGTCGATCGCTGTAGACCGCACGTAGACTCCCGCGGTGCCCTCCCTGCTCGTGGACGTGACCCCGCTGCGCGTCAGCCCCGAGTTCCGCCGGCTGTGGTGGGGCCTCTCGGTCGCGAACCTCGGCGCGCAGCTCACCGTCGTCGCGGTCGGGCTCCAGGTGTACGAGCTGACCCGGTCGACGTTCGCGGTGGGCGTCGTCGGGCTGTGCGCGCTGGTCCCGCTCGTGGTGTTCGGCCTGTACGGCGGCGCGGTCGTCGACCACGCCGACCGCCGCACGGTCGCCCTCGTCGCGTCCGCGGTGAGCTGGGTCGCCACCCTCGGGCTCGCGATCCAGGGCTGGTCGGACAACACCCACGTCGGCGTGCTGTACGCACTGGTCGCGCTCCAGTCCGGCGCCGGGGCCGTGAACAGCCCCGCGCGGTCGGCGATCATCCCGCGCCTGCTCGAGCCCCGGCTGATGCCCGCCGCCAACGCGCTGCAGACGGTCGGCTGGAACGTCGCGCTGACCCTCGGCCCGCTGCTCGGCGCCGGGCTGGTCGCCCTGCTCGACTACGGGATCGTCTACACGCTCGACGCGCTGCTGTTCACGTTCGCGTTCACCGCGCTGCTGCGGCTCCCGCCGATCCTCCCGGAGCCGTCGGAGACCCGCCGGTCCCGGGCCGGGCTCGCCTCCGTGCTCGACGGCCTGCGGTACCTCGGCACCCGGCCGAACGTCCGGATGACGTTCCTGGTCGACCTGGTCGCCATGATCACGTCCTCGCCGCGGGTGCTGTTCCCGGCGGTCGGCCTGGTCTACCTCGGCGGCGGCGAGACCACCGCGGGCGTGCTGACGGCGGCGGTCGCCGCGGGCGCCATGCTCGCCGGCCTGTTCTCGGGCGGGCTCGCGCGCGTGCGCTGGCAGGGCCGGATCATCGTCGTCGCCATCACGATCTGGGGCCTCGCCGTCGCGGCGTTCGGCGCGGTGCTCGTCGCCGCGGGCCGGTCCGGGCCCGACCACGTGCTCTGGGCCGCGCTCGCGCTGGCCGTGGTCACCCTCGCCGCCGCCGGCGCGGCCGACGCCGTCAGCGCGGTGTTCCGGCAGACCATCCTGCAGACCGCGACGCCGGACGACATGCGCGGCCGGCTCCAGGGCGTGTTCGTCGTGGTGGTCGCGGGCGGGCCCCGGCTCGGCGAGCTGCTGCTCGGCTGGCTGTCGGGCACCCTCGGCGAGGGCGGCGCGGCCCTGGTCGGCGGGCTCGCGTGCGTGCTGATCCTGTGGGTCCTCGTGCGGGCGCAGCGCGGGTTCTGGCGGTACGACGCCCTCGACCCGCAGCCCTGACCCGGCCGGTAGGCTGGGCGCCGCGCTCCCGCGGGAGCGCGACGCCTCCTTAGCTCAGCTGGCCAGAGCAGCTGTCTTGTAAACAGCAGGTCGTCGGTTCGAATCCGACAGGGGGCTCCGGACCGCCCGCTCAGCCCTCGGGCAGCAGCGACCGCACGACCCGCGCCGGGTTCCCCGCCACGACCACGTCCGGCGGCACGTCCTTCGTCACGACCGAGCCCGCGCCCACCACGGACCGCGCGCCGATCGTCACGCCCGGGCACACCACGACGCTGCCGCCCAGCCACACGCCGTCCTCGATCGTGATCGGGGAGACCCGCTCCCACCCCTGCGGGCGCAGCTCCGGGTCGAGCACGTGCGTCGGGGTGTAGAGCCGGACGCTCGGGCCGATCAGCACGTCCGCGCCGATCCGGATCTCCCCGCCGCCGAGGGTCAGGAAGTCCGCGTTCACGAAGGTCCGGTCGCCGAGGTGCAGGCGGTGGCCGTAGTCCAGGTAGAACGGCGGGCGGAAGTCGACGCCCTCGCCCACGGTGCCCAGCAGGTCGCGGAACAGCGCCTCCGCCTCGGCCCGGTCCTCGTCGTAGCGGGCGGTGATCCGGCGGCAGGTGCGCTGGGTGCTCGTCGTCAGGTCCGCCAGCTCGGGGCCGGACCGGTAGCGGTACCAGTCGCCGGCCACCATCTTCTCGTACTCCGTGCGGCCGTCCGCGAGCGCGGCCGCCAGGTCGAGATCCACCACAGGGTCCTCCTTCGTCGTGAGCGACGAGTCTCCCAGGCCGCGGCGGCCGCCCGCCCGGGACCTCTTGACCCTGCCCCGGGGGCACGGTTTCCACTGGTCCCCATGGACGCATCCGAGGCCGCCGGCCGGGCGTGGAGCACCCGGCAGCTCGCCGAGCTGGCCGGCACGACCGTCAAGGCCGTGCGGTACTACCACGAGGTGGGCCTGCTCGAGGAGCCCGAGCGCGCCGGCAACGGCTACAAGCAGTACCGCGTGCCGCACCTGGTGCGCCTGCTGCAGATCAAGCGGCTGAGCGACCTCGGGCTGCCGCTCGCGCAGATCGCCGCGCTGTGCGGCGCCGACCAGCGGCCCGACGACGCCATCCGGGTGCTGGACGCCGAGCTCGCCGCGACCGTCGAGCGGCTGCAGCGGATCCGCGCGGAGCTCGCCGTCGTCCTGCGCGACCGCGCCCCCGTGGACGTGCCCGAGGGGTTCGCCGAGGTCGCCGGTCAGCTCTCCGAGGCCGACCGGGCCATGCTGCTCATCTGGTCGCGCGTGCTCGACGAGCGGGCGATGGCCGAGCTGCGGGACATGATGCAGACCCGCTCCGACGGCGACGACGAGTTCGACGCGCTGCCGCCGGACGCCGACGACGCGACGGTCGAGGCGCTCGCGCACCGGCTCGCCCGGGTGATCGCGGAGGCCCGCGAGCGGTACGCCTCCGTGCGCGACCCCGGTGCGTTCGGCGTGCGCGGTGCCGAGGACGCCCGCCGCACGGTGCTGCCCGCGATGGCGCACCTCTACAACCCCGCCCAGCTGCGGACCCTGGCCCGCGCGGAGCAGATCCGGGCGCAGGCCGCTCCGGACGAGCTCGCTCCGGCCGCCGAGGAGGACCGATGAGCACCGACCCGACCAACCCGACCGACCCGACGGCCCCGGCGTCCCCGACGCTCGCCGAGGACCTGCTCCTGCTGCTGTTCGACCCCCGCAACGGGGTGTTCCACGGTGAGGGGGTGCCGCTGTTCCACGTGCTCGCCGGCGCGGTGCTCGTCGACCTCGCCGAGCAGGACCGGGTGGAGGTCGCGGCGACGCCGACCTGGCGGGGCCGCCCCGTCACGGCCCGCGGCGACGCACCGCCCGCCGACGCGCTGCTGCGCCCCACCTGGGAGCGGGTCGCCCGCTCGCCCGTCGACGTGCAGCAGCTGATCGTCGAGACCGGGCCCGTGCTGCGGCCGGCGACCGTCGACCGGCTCGTCGAGCGCGGCCACCTGCGGCGCGAGCGGCGCCGAGTGCTCGGCCTGCTGCCCGTCACGGCGCTCGCGGACGGCGGGACGCCCCGCCGCGCCGAGCTCGTCGCCGCCGTGCGCGCGACGCTGGTCGACGGCGCCGGGCCCGACGCCCGCACCGCCGCGCTCGCGGGGCTGCTGTCCGCGAGCGGCTCGCTGCCCGCGCTGCACCGGGAGATCCCGTGGTCCGGCGCGGTGCACGACCGCGGCCGGGCCCTCCAGGAGGCCGACCGCGGGACCGCCGAGGCCGCGGAGGCGGTCCGCCGCACCGTGGTCGCGGCGCTCGCGACGATGGTCGTGACCGCGACCGCCGCCGGCCAGGCCCGCTGACACACCCCGCCCCACCCGCGCCCCGCCAGGGCGCCGGCCACCGCGCCGGCGCCCGGGACGCGCACGCCCGCGCACCATCCCGCCCACCCGAGGGAGTCGCACCGTGAACCCTGTCGAGAGAGTCGTCCAGGGCCTGCAGGACCTGCTGGCCCACGTCCCCGAGCTCGTCCAGCCGCTGGTGGTCGCCCTTGCCGGCGCCGTCCCGTTCGTCGAGGGGGAGGGCGGCGCGCTGCTCGGCGTCCTCGGCGGCCTGCACCCGGTGGTGGCGGCGGTCGCGGCCGCCGCCGGCAACTTCCTGTGCGTGCTCGCCGTCGTCTCGCTCGGCTCGGGCGTGCGCGCCCGGGTCACGGCGCGGCGCGCGGCGGCGGGCGGTGCCGTGCCGCCGGCGGACGCGGCGTTCGTGGCCGGCGCCGGGGACGGGGCGCGGGGCAGCACGGGCACCGCGACGGCCGTCGCGCCCGCCCGGCCGGAGTCCAAGGGCCGGCAGCGCCTGCGCCGCTACCTCGTGCGGTTCGGGGTGCCGGGCGCCAGCCTGCTCGGGCCGCTCGCGCTCCCGACCCAGCTCACGGCCGCGACCCTGGTCGCGTCCGGGGTGCGCAAGAGCTGGGTGCTCCTGTGGCAGGCGGTGGCGATCGTGCTGTGGACGACGCTCGCGACCGTCAGCGCGTGGGCGGCCCTGCACGTCGTGCTCCCGGCGACCTGACGGGGGCCGCCCGCGCGGGCCCTCCCGCGCCGGCCCGCCTGCGCCCTCCCGCGCCGCCCCGCGTCGCGCCTCGAACGAGCAACCGACACGTCGAGTGCCTATCCACCGGATAGGCACTCGACGTGTCGGTTATCCCCTCGGCGGATCGGCGTGGACGGCCCCGGGCCGCGCTCGGTACGCTGGTGCAAACGTTCCACCCCGCTGACAAGAACCCCTGGGTTCTCCGCAAGGTAGGCGGGGTGGTCACCCTCTCCCTCACCACCAGCGCCTCGTCCCGCGCTGGTAGAGGTCGAAGCGCGTCCACCGGATGCCGGCCAGGGCCTCGACGCCGGTCGGGTCCCCGGACTCGACGTGCCGCAGCCACGCCCAGGAGAAGTAGTCCGCGATCTGGCCGTTGAGATCCGACTTCACCGGGTGGAACGCGACGCGGAACGGGATCCCGAGCTGCTTGAGGGCGGGCTTCACCGCGGCCTTGAAGGCGCCCTGCTTCTTCCCCGTGAGGACCGAGTCGAACACCATCACGACCTGCGTGTGGTCGCCGCTCACTGCCTTGCCGATCCAGCGCCCCATCGCCTTGCCGAAGAAGCTCATGATCGTCACGTCGTCGTGCTGCGACGGGTGCGCCAGGTGCTTGTCGATCCAGAGCGTGTGCACGGCGATCGTGGCCCCGAGCGAGGTGATCGCGCCCGAGACGCGCAGGCGGGTGCCGCGGGTGTTGTTCGTCGCGTGGAAGTCGAGGTCGGTGCTCCCGTTCGCGAGGAGCTCGTACTTCAGCGCCTGCATGATCGACGCCGAGCGGCACGGGTCCGTGGTGTAGACGGCGGACAGCACGAAGTGGTCGGTGCCCCTGCCGGAGAAGTCGAGGTTGCCCGACTCGTCGAGGAAGACGTACAGGGTGCGTCCGGGGCCCGTCGCCTCGTGCGTCATGCGAGGCGACGCTAGCGGCGTGCCCCCGCACCCAGGCCCACCTAGCCGGCACCACCTAGCCGCCACCGCCTACCGCCGCGGGACCGCCGTCGTGCCGCGGACCACCAGCTGCGTCGGCAGCCGCTGGTGCTCCGCCGCCGCACCCGGGCCGCCGTCGGGCCCGAGCAGCCCCAGCAGCATCGCCACCGCGGCCCGCCCGAGTCCCTGGATCTCCTGCCGCACCGTCGTGAGCGGCGGCGTCGTCGCGGCGGCCTCGGGCACGTCGTCGAACCCGACCACGGACAGCTCGGTCGGCACCCGGACCCCGAGCCGCGCGGCGGCGTCCAGGATGCCCATGGCGGACAGGTCGTTGGCCGCGAACAGCGCGGTCGGCGGGTCGTCGAGCGCGAGCATCGCCGCGGTCGGGGCGTCGGCCGCGTCTCGCCGGTAGTCGGCCACGTGCACCAGCGCCGGGTCGACGGGGATGCCCGCCTCGGCGAGCGCCGCGCGGTAGCCCGCCTCGCGCAGCCGCGAGGACTCGAGGTCGGTGCGCCCGCCGAGGAACCCGATCCGCCGGTGGCCGAGCCCCAGCAGGTGCCGGACGGCGAGGACGGCGCCGTGCAGGTTGTCGGAGTCGACGGTGGGCAGGCCGCCCGGGCCGGCGTGCGGGTCGACGGCGACCACCGGCACCGAGGACCCGGCGTGCAGCACCGTGGGCGTGACCAGCACGGCGCCGTCGATCAGGGTGCCGCTGAGCCGCGCGAGGTAGCGGTGCTCCCAGCCGGCCCGGCCGGTGCCGCCGCCGGTGTAGGCGAGCAGGGCGTGCTCGGTGCCGCGGAGGGCCGCGCCCGCGCCCTTGAGGATCTCGGAGCTGAACGGCTCGAACTCCGCGACGAGCACGCCGATGACGCCGGTGCGGTGCGAGCGGAGCCCGCGCGCGACGAGGCTGGACTCGTAGCCGAGCCGGTCGACGACGGCGCGCACGTGCGTCGCGGTGCCGGCGGCGATGCCGTCCCGCTGGTTGACGACCTTCGAGACGGTCGCCACGGAGACACCGGCCTCGCGGGCGACGTCGGTGATCGTCACCCGCTGTGCCATGGCCGCCAGCATAGTCACTAAAACGTTATCGACAACGGTTGACACGTCTTCGCGACGGCTGCCAGAGTCCCTCGTGCAGTCACTGATGACGAGCAGGTCCGGTCCCGGCACAGCCGCAGGGATCGGGCCTCGCGGAGCACGACGCACGGCGGTCACCCGCCGACGGCGAACGGTCCGGCCCCGGCGGGGAGGACCACGGTCAACTCAACGAAGAGGGCAGATCATGAAGGCACGCAAGACGCTGGCGGCCACGGCCGCGGCGATCGTGGCAGCCATGACCCTCGCCGCCTGCGGCGGCGGCGACTCGGGCTCGGGCGGCGGGGACGGTGACGGCGACGTCACGATGACGTTCTGGCACAACTCGACGACGGGCGACGGCAAGGCCTACTGGGAGGACACCGTCGCGGCGTTCGAGGAGGCCAACCCGGGCGTCACCATCAACATCCAGTCCATCCAGAACGAGGACATGGACGGCAAGCTCCAGACCGCCCTGAACTCGGGCGACGCCCCGGACATCTTCATGGCGCGCGGCGGCGGCAAGCTGGCCGACGTCGTCGAGGCCGGCCAGGCGATGGACCTGACCGACGCCCTCACCCAGGAGACCCGGGACGCGCTCGGCGAGGCGTCCCTGGCGGCGTTCTCCGTCGACGGCTCCGTCTACGGCGTCCCGACCGCCGTGCTCCCCGGCGGCATCTACTACAGCAAGGACCTGTTCCAGCAGGCCGGCATCACGGAGACCCCGACGACGCTCGACGAGCTCGGCGCGGCGGTCGACAAGCTGAAGGCCGCGGACATCCAGCCGATCGCGCTGGGCGCCAAGGACGCCTGGCCGGCCGCGCACTGGTACTACTTCTTCGCCCTGCGCGAGTGCTCGCAGGACACCATGACGCAGGCGGCGAAGGACATGTCCTTCGACGACGCGTGCTGGACGAAGGCGGGCGAGGACCTGCAGGACTTCGCCGCGACGGAGCCGTTCAACGACGGCTACCTGACCACCACCGCGCAGCAGGGCGCCGGCTCCTCGGCGGGCCTCATCGCGAACCACCAGGCCGCCATGGAGCTCATGGGCGCCTGGGACCCGGGCGTCATCGCGAACCTGACGCCGGAGCAGGAGCCGCTGGCCGACCTCGGCTGGTTCCCGTTCCCGGCCGTGGACGGCGGTGAGGGCGACCCGACCGCGATGATGGGCGGCGTCGACGGCTTCTCCTGCTACGTGGACGCGCCGAAGGAGTGCGCCGACTTCCTGAACTTCATCGCGGAGAAGGACAACCAGGAGGGCTACGCCGAGGCGTTCGTGACCCTGCCCGCCAGCAAGGACGCCCAGTCGGTCGTCACCGACCCGGCCCTGCAGGACGTCCTGGCGTCCTACAACGACGCGGCCTACGTGTCCGTCTGGCTGGACACCCTGTTCGGCCAGAACGTCGGCAACGCGCTCAACACCAGCGTCGTCGAGATGCTCGCCGGCAGCGGCAGCCCCGACAAGATCGTCGAGACTGTCAACGCCGCGGCGGCCAAGGAGTAGCACGACCATGAGCGACTCGCAGGGCGTCAGCCCGCTGGTCATCTCGTCGCCCGAGGGTCGCTCGGCGGCCGGGGGCGGTGCCGTCGCGGCACCGTCCCCGGCGCCCCGCCCGCGCCGGCGGCGCGGGAGCTGGCGTCAGCGGCTCGAGATCGGCATCCTGACCGGGCCCGCCATCCTGATCTTCCTGGCGTTCGTGATCTTCCCCGTCGTCATGGCGGCGTACTACGGCTTCTTCAAGTGGAAGGGCTTCGGGCCGCCGACCGACTTCGTCGGGCTGGACAACTACGTCGCGATCCTGAAGGACCCGACGTTCCACGACGCGCTGAGGCACAACGGCTTCATCGTCGTGATGTCCCTGGTGCTCCAGGGGCCCGCGGCCGTGATCCTCGCGCTGCTGCTGAACCGCAAGATCCGCGGCCGGTCGCTGATCCGGGTGCTGATCTTCGTGCCCTACGTGATCTCCGAGGTCATCGTCGGCACCGGCTGGAGCCTCATGCTCCAGACCACGGGCGCGGTGAACAGCCTGCTCGAGAAGATCGGGCTCGGGTTCCTCACCGCCGACTGGCTGTCCGACCCGAAGATCGCCATCTGGTCGTTGATGATCATCATCACGTGGAAGTACATCGGCTTCGCGGTGATCCTGTTCCTCGCCGGCCTGCAGTCGATCCCCGAGGAGCTGCACGAGGCCGCGGCGATCGACGGCGCCTCCTACTGGCAGGCGCAGCGCGCGATCACGCTGCCGCTGCTCGGCCCGACGATCCGGATCTGGGCGTTCCTGTCGATCATCGGCTCGCTCCAGCTGTTCGACCTCGTCTACATCATCTGGGGCCAGTACGTCTCCGCCACCGCCGGGACGTCGACGATGGCCACCTACATGGTGTCCAACGGCCGCCTGGCCGGGAACTACGGCTTCGGCAACGCGGTCGCGGTCGTGCTGTTCCTGATCTCGCTGGCGATCGCGCTGACCTACCAGCGCTTCGTCCTGCGCCGGGACACCGAGGGCGCGCTCACCGAGAGGAAGAAGTGATGGCCGCCACCGCCGTCCAGACGCCCCCGCTGCCGGCCTCGCGGCCGGAGCCCCGCCGCCGGCCCGGCCGCTCGCTCGAGCGCGTCAACCCGCTGGTCTACGTCGTCGCCTGGCTCCTGGTCGGCGTCTGCATCGCGCCGGTCGCCTACATCGTGCTGGGCGGCCTGCGGACGAACTCGCAGATCACGGTCGACCCGTCCGGTTTCCCGACGACGTGGGAGTTCGGCAACTACGCCGAGGTCCTGTCCAGCTCGCTGTTCTGGCAGCAGTTCCTGAACTCGGCGATCTGCGGCATCGCGACGACGATCGGCGTCGTGATCCTCGGCGTCATGGCGAGCTTCGTGCTCGCCCGGTACGAGTTCTCGGGCCGCGGGGCGATGTACTCGCTGTTCGCGGCGGGCCTGATGTTCCCGATGACCGTCGCGATCACGCCGCTGTACATCATGATCCGGCAGCTCGGGCTGATGAACAGCCTGGCCGGCATCATCCTGCCGCAGATCGCGTTCGCGCTGCCGGTGACGATCATCATCCTGGTGCCGTTCCTGCGGGCCATCCCGAAGGAGCTGGAGGAGGCCGCGTCGATCGACGGCGCGAGCCGGCTCGGGTTCTTCGTCCGGATGGTGGTCCCGCTGTCCGTCCCCGGCGTGGTGACGGTCGGCATCCTGGCGTTCGTCGCGAGCTGGAACAGCTACATGCTGCCGCTGTTCATCCTGAACGACGAGGGGCAGTACACGCTGCCGCTCGGGGTCCAGGCGTTCGCCTCGCAGTACTCCGTCGACACCGCCCGGGTGCTGGCGTTCACGTCGCTGTCGATGATCCCCGCGCTGATCTTCTTCTCGCTCTTCGAGCGGCGGATCGTCGGCGGTCTCACCGGCGCCGTCAAGGGCTGAGGCCGGCGGACGGGGCGCCCGCGCGGCGCCCCGCCCGCCCCGCCCGCCACCTCGCACGTCCCCGAACAGGAGCACCCCGCGTGTCCGACACCACCGGCGCCGCCGCCCCGGCTGCGGCGCCCGCCCGCCCCGACGGCGCGTCCGCGCCCGCCGCTACCCCCGTCCCCGCGATGCCCGTCGTCTCCGACCGGGTCCGCGACCTGCACGCCCGGATGACGCTGGAGGAGAAGCTGGCCCAGCTGGTCGGCTACTGGCTCGACCAGAACGGCACCGTCGCCCCGATGCAGTCCGAGATGGCCGCGGGCCAGAAGGACTCCGGCCAGCTGCCCGAGATCACCCGGCACGGCCTCGGCCACTACACGCGGGTGTACGGCACCCGCCCGGTCGACCCGGTGGAGCGCGCCGCCTGGCTGTGGACCGAGCAGCGCCGGCTGCAGCGGGAGACCCGGCTGGGCATCCCCGCGCTGGTGCACGAGGAGTGCTTGACCGGCCTGGCCGCCTGGAAGGCCGCGACCTACCCGACGCCGCTCGCCTGGGGCGCGTCGTTCGACCCCGAGCTGGTGCAGGAGGCGGCCCGTGCGATCGGCGACTCGATGCGCGAGCTCGGGATCCACCAGGGCCTGGCGCCGGTGCTCGACGTGGTCGGCGACCCCCGGTGGGGCCGCGTCGACGAGTGCATCGGCGAGGACCCGTACCTGGTCGGCACCATCGGCACCGCCTACGTCCGCGGGCTGCAGGAGGCGGGGGTGCACGCGACGCTCAAGCACTTCGCCGGCTACTCCGCGTCGGCCGCCGGCCGGAACCACGCCCCGGTGAGCGCCGGCCCGCGCGAGCTGCTGGACGTGTACCTGCCGCCGTTCGAGATGGCGGTCCGCGACGGCGGCGCCCGGTCGGTGATGAACGCGTACGTCGACGTGGACGGCGTCCCGATGGCGGCGAGCACCGAGCACCTCACCGGCGTGCTGCGCGAGCAGTGGGGCTTCGACGGCGTCGTCGTCGCCGACTACTTCGCGGTGGCGTTCCTGGAGGTGATGCACCGGGTCGCGGCCGACCGCGGCGAGGCGGCGGCGCTGGCCCTGGAGGCCGGTATCGACGTCGAGCTGCCGACCGGCGACGCGTACCTGGCGCCGCTGACGGAGCGGCTGCGCGCGGGGCTGGCGGACGAGCGCCTGGTCGACCGGGCGGTGCTCCGGGTGCTGGCGCAGAAGGAGGAGCTCGGCCTGCTGGACCCGGACGCGTTCGCCGACGGACCGCCGACGCACGTCGACCTGGACCCCCCGCACCAGCGCGAGCTCGCCCGGCGGCTCGCCCAGAAGTCGGTGGTGCTGCTCGCGAACGACGGCGTGCTGCCGCTCGCGCCCGCGGGTGCCCCGGCCGCGCCGCGCCGCGTCGCCGTGGTCGGCCCCAACGCGGACCGGCCCGAGGCGCTCATGGGCTGCTACTCGTTCGCCAACCACGTGCTGGCGCACCACCCCGGCCTGCCGCTGGGCTTCGAGATCCGCAGCGTGCACGAGGCGCTCGCGACGGCGCTCGGCGGCGGCGCCGACGCGCCCGAGGTCGTGCACGCCGAGGGCTGCGCCGTCGAGGGCGACGACACCTCCGGCTTCGCGGCGGCGGTCGAGGCCGCGGCGGGCGCGGACGTGGCGGTCGTCGTGGTCGGCGACCAGGCCGGGCTGTTCGGCCGCGGCACCGTCGGCGAGGGCAACGACGCCGAGTCCCTGGAGCTGCCCGGCGTGCAGCGGCAGCTGGTCGAGGCGCTGGTCGCGACCGGCACCCCGGTGGTGCTGGTGCTGCTCACCGGCCGCCCGTACGCGATCGGCTGGGCGCTCGACGGCGAGGGCGCGCGCCCGGCCGCGGTGCTGCAGGCGTTCTTCCCCGGCGAGGGCGGCGGCGACGCCATCGCCGACGTGCTCACCGGCGCGGTGAACCCGTCCGGCCGGCTGCCGGTGTCGCTGCCCCGGTCCGCGGGGACGCAGCCGTACCGCTACCTGCACCCGGTGCTCGGCGGGCCGTCCGACGTCACGTCGACCGACCCGACCCCGGTCCGGCCGTTCGGCTTCGGGCTCGGCTACACCGACTTCGCCTACGGCGACCTCGAGGTGGACCCGTCCGTCGACTCGGCGGGCTCCTTCGAGGCCGCGGTCACGGTGACGAACGTCGGCGCGGTCGCCGGGACCGAGACCGTCCAGCTGTACGGCCACGACGTCGTCGCGTCGGTGACCCGCCCGGTCGCGCAGCTGCTCGGCTACGCCCGGGTGGACCTCGCGCCGGGGGAGTCCCGCCGGGTGACGTTCCGGGTGCCGACGACGCGGCTCGCGTTCGCGGACCGCCGCCTGACCCGGGTGGTCGAGCCCGGCGACGTGCAGGTCTGGGTCGCGTCGCACGCCGAGGCCGCGGCCCGCTCGGCCGAGGTCGCGGGCACCAACGGCGCGATCCGGATGGCCCGTGCCCGCGCCGAGCGCGCGGTCGCCGGCACCGCCACGGAGCGCCGGGTGCTCGCCGTGACCGGCGGCGTGCACGAGGTGACCGCCGCCGACGCGCGCGTCGTCGAGGTGAAGGTCACCGCCCCGTGACGGCCGTCGCCAACCCGGTGCTCCCGGGCTGCCACCCGGACCCGTCGGTGTGCCGCGTGGGCGACGACTACTACCTGGTGACGTCGACGTTCGAGTACCTGCCCGGCCTGCCGGTGTTCCGCAGCCGCGACCTCGCGCACTGGGAGCCGGTGGGGCACGCGGTGCGGCGCCAGCTCGACCTGTCCGGGCTGCCGTCGTCGAGCGGCCTGTACGCCCCGACGATCCGGCACCACGACGGGCTGTTCTGGGTCGTCTGCACGCTGGTGGACCAGCGCGCCGACGCACTCCCCGCCGGCGAGCGGCGGCCCGGTCTCGGCCACTTCCTCGTGACCGCCGCGGACCCCGCCGGCCCGTGGTCCGAGCCCGCGTGGCTGGGCGGCGACGGCATCGACCCGTCGCTGTTCTTCGACGACGACGGGCGCGCCTGGGTGCTCGCCACCCGCCCCGCGCGGGAGCCGGAGTGGCCCGGGCAGACCGAGGTCTGGCTCCGCGAGCTCGACCTCGGGTCCCGGACCCTGGTCGGCCCCGAGCGCGTGATCTGGACGGGGGCGGTCCGCGGCGCGGTCTGGGCCGAGGGCCCGCACCTGTACCGGGTCGGCGGGGAGTACCTGCTGGTCGCCGCCGAGGGCGGGACCGAGGTGCACCACGCGGTGTGCGTCGCCCGCGCCGACGCGATCGAGGGCCCGTACGCGCCGAACCCGTCGAACCCCGTGCTCACGCACCGGCACCTGGGCCGCGGCGTCGACGTGGTGGCCGCCGGGCACGCCGACCTGGTCGAGGCGCCGGACGGCTCCTGGTGGGCGGTGCTGCTCGCGATGCGCACCTCGGGCGGCTACCACTACCCGCTGGGCCGCGAGACGTTCCTGGTCCCGGTGGCCTGGGAGGACGGCTGGCCCGTCCTCGCCCCCGGCGTGGGCCGGATCCCGCCGGTGGTCGACGCCCCGGCGGTGCCGGGCTGGCCGGGCGACCGGGTGGTGTCCGGCCGGCAGTCCGGGCTCGTGCCGCCGACGGACCTGCGGTGGACGGCCGTGCGCGCGCTGCCCGAGGACGTGGCGACCCCCGCCGGCGACGGCTGGGACCTGCCCCTGCGCCCGGCGACGCTCGCCGACCTCGACGTGCCCGCCTACCTCGCGCTGCGGCTCGAGCACCCCGAGGCCGACCTCGAGGTCCGCGTCGCCGCCGACCTCGGCGAGGGCGAGGAGGTCGCGCTGGCCGTCCGGCAGTCCGAGCGGGACCACGTGCGGCTCGCGGTGACCCGCGGCGCCGCGGGCGGGTGGACCGCCCGGGTGCTGCACGTCCGGGGCGGCGCCGCCGAGCGGGTGCTCGGCGAGACGGTGCTCGACGGGCCGGCCGACGCCGACCTCACGCTGCGGCTCGAGGCCCGCGGCCCGGACCTCCGGCTGCTCGCCGCCGCCGCGGACGACGCGCCGGCGCTCGTGGCGACGGCGGACGCCCGGACGCTGGACAGCGTCGCGACCGGCGGGTTCCTCGGGCTGTGGGCGGGCGTGCTCGCCACCGCCGCGGGCCGGCCGACGACGACCGTGGCGCGGGTCCGGTCCGTGGTGTACTCGCCCGTGCGCTGACGCCGCCCGGCCGCCGCACCGCCGCGCCGCCCCGGGGCCGACGCACCGACGCACCCCCCCGGACCACCGACAGGAGACCCGTGTTCCAGGACCTGCCCGAGCCCGCGCTCTGGGACCACGAGAGCGCGCTCGTGGAGCCCGCCGACCTCGACGCCTTCTGGGCCCGCACCCTCGCGGAGAGCCGCGCGCACGACGCCGCGCCGGTCCTGGTCCCGGAGCCGACGCCGCTGACCACCCTCGACGTGTGGGACGTGACGTTCCCCGGCTTCGGCGGCGACCCGGTGCGCGCCTGGTACCGCCGGCCCGCCGGGGTCGCCGGCCCGCTGCCGGTCGTCGTGCAGTACGTCGGCTACGGCGGCGGTCGCGGGGCCCCCACGGAGAACCTGCTCTGGGCGTCCGCGGGGTTCGCGCACCTGCAGATGGACACCCGCGGTCAGGGCTCCGGCTGGAGCCGCGGCGAGACGCCCGACCCGTGGGGCACCGGCCCGCAGGCGCCCGGCGTGATGACTCGCGGGATCGAGGACCCCGACACCTACTACTACCGGCGGCTGCTCACCGACGCCGTGCGCGCCGTGGACGCGGCCCGGGCCCTGCCCGGTGTCGACCCGGACCGGGTGGCGGTGGTCGGCGGCAGCCAGGGCGGCGCCATGGCGATCGCGGCCGGTGCGCTCGCGGACGTCTCCGCGGTGGTCGCGGACGTGCCGTTCCTGTGCGACGTCGCCCGCGCCGTCGGGATCACCGACAACCGGCCGTTCGCCGAGGTGGTCGAGTACCTGCGGGTGCACCGGGGCGCGGAGGACCGGGTGCTGCGCACGCTGTCCTACGTCGACGGCGTGGCGCTGGCGCGGCGCGGGCGGGCGCCGGCGCGGTTCTCCGTCGCCCTGATGGACGTGATCGTGCCGCCGTCGACCGTGGTGGCGGCCCACCGCGCGTGGGGCGGGCCGAAGGAGCTGCGGGTCTGGCGGTACAACGGGCACGAGTCGGGCGGTCCGGACCAGGACCGCGAGGCCGTCGAGTTCGTGGCGCGGGAGCTGGGCACCGGGCCACACTGAGCGCCATGCCCACGCGCGCGATCGTGTTCCACGGCACCGGCGGCCGGCCCGAGAACGTCTGGTACCCCTGGCTCGCCGGGCGGCTGGCGGCCCGCGGGTACGCCGTCGAGCGCCCCGCCTACCCGGACGTCAACGTCGAGCCCGTCGCGACGTTCCTGCCGCGGGTGCTCGCCGCGCACCGGTTCGACGCCGACACCGTCCTGATCGGCCACTCCGGGGGAGCGGCGCTGCTGCTGGCCCTGCTGGAGCACCTGGACGCCCCGGTGGCGCAGGCGGTGCTGGTCGCGGGGTACTGGCGGCGGCCGAACGACGCCGAGGAGCCGGTGCTGCAGGAGTCCTACGACTGGGACCGGATCCGCGCCGGCGCCGGGGACCTGGTCTTCGTGAACTCGGTCGTCGACCCCTACGGCTGCGACGCGACCCAGGGGCGCGAGCTGCTGGACCGGCTCGGCGGCACCCTCGTCGTGCGCGACGACGGGCACTTCGGGGACTGGGACCAGCCGTACCCCGAGTTCGGCCTGCTGGAGCGGCTGGTGCTCTGACCCGGCCGGCGCACGGCCCGCGGGTGGCCGCGCGGTGTCCGGGGGATGGCGGTTCCGGGGCGGCTGGGTGCCAGCACCCGGACACGCGGCGCGGACCGCTCACATCCGCGCCCGGGCGGTCGAACATGGCGGGCAACACCCACTGGAGGACCACCATGACCGCGACCCTCGCGCGCCGCCCGCTGCACCCGCTGGACCCCGCCGAGCACGCGCCGTCGTGCACCCGCCCCGGCTGGCACCTCGACACGAGCCCGCTGCGGTTCGGGATGGTCGTCGCGCGGTGCACGCTGTGCGGCGCGGTGGAGTGGCGCGAGCGCTGAGCCGCCGGCCCGGTCGGCGGCCGACCCGGGGCACGAAGAAGCCCTCGGCCGCGCAGGGGGCAGGCGACCGAGGGCATTGCCCACTCTAGCCAGGTCCGGCCGCCGGGGCCAACCGGCTCACCCGATCGGATGCCAACGATCCCGACCGGGAGGTCAGTCCGTGCTCGCCGAGAAGCTCTTGCCCGGCCAGTAGGCCCACTCCTCGAAGTGCTCGACCCGCCCGTCGCCCGCGAACCGCAGCACCCACAGGTCCCGGTACTCCTGCGGCTCGTCGCCGCCGTACCGCACCTCCGCCCGGACGACGGCGTCCGCGCCCTCGACGGCGACCACCTGGGCGTCCATCGTGAACGGCGTCGGGTCCGGCCAGAACTCCTGCACCGCGGCCAGCCCCTCGAGCGCCGGCTCGTAGGGCGAGCGCAGGTACCGCACGTCGTCCGTGAACAGCGTGCCGAGCGACCCGGCGTCGTCCTCCCGCCACGCCCGCTCGTAGGCGGCGACCCAGCCCATGACGTCCCCGCGCTCCATGCGTCCCCCTCGTGGTCGGTGCGGCCCGACCATCGTGCGCCGCGGCGCGGGCCGGCGTCGAGGGGGCGCGGTGCCCGGGGTCAGGAGGCGGGGCCGGTCTCCTCCAGCAGCCGCAGCGCGGCCGTGACCCGGGGGTTGCGGGACGGGTCGGCGTCGATGCCGAGCGTCGCGTAGATGCCGTTGATGTGGTTCTGGACCGACTTCTCGGTGATCCGCAGCGTCTCGCCGATGCCCGCGTTCGACAGCCCCTGCGCCAGCAGGCGCAGCACGGCGTACTGCCGGTCGGTGAGCCGCGAGACGGCCGACCCGGCGCGCGGCGCGACCCGG
The DNA here is from genome assembly GCF_058792015.1 of Cellulomonas sp. EB106-03-03-XG116. NCBI lineage: Bacteria > Bacillati > Actinomycetota > Actinomycetes > Micrococcales > Cellulomonadaceae > Cellulomonas > Cellulomonas sp. EB106-03-03-XG116. Next base: position 21,425 of record NZ_JBYTEP010000039.1, on the reverse strand, counting down.
TCGAGCAGCGCGGGGTCGAGCGTCGTGCGGCCCTCCGCCGCGGCCCGGACGGCCGTGACCAGCGTGGCCGCGTCGGTCGACGAGGTCTTCGACAGGTACGACCAGCCGGCCGCGACGTCCGGGGGCAGGTCGAGGAGCAGGTCCATCGCGTCGTGCGCGGACAGCAGCAGGATGCCGAGGTCGGGCTGGTGCCGGCGCAGCGTCACGCCGAGCGCGATGCCGTTGCCGTCGGGGAGGTCGATGTCGAGCACGGCGACGTCGGCGGCCCCGGGCCGCAGCGCGGCGGCGCCCTCCTTGACGGTCCCCACGGAGGCGACGACGCGCACGTCATCAGCGGCCCCCAGGGTGAGCTCGAGCATGGACCGGAACAGGGGCTGGTCCTCGACGACCACCACGCGGGTCGTCCGGGCTGCGGAATCGGACATCGCGGACAGTATGGTGGCCCGGCCCGCCGAGCGGGCGACGGCACGCGGACGGCCCGCGCCCGGACCACCCGCGGGGAGGACCGCAGCGATGCCCACGCCCCTGACCCTGGACGCCGCGGCGGTCCGGGCCGACCGCCGCACGCTGCTGCTGGCGGCGGGCACGATCATGACGGTGTTCGCGGTCGGGGCGGCCGCGCAGACCGCCTGGGTGTACGGCAACCAGGGCGGGATGGTGCCGGTCGGCACCCGCATCCTCGCCAACCTCACCGCGGTCGCCTCGATGCTCGTGATCCTCGCGGTCACCGGGGTGTCCCTGCCCCAGCGGGGCAGGCTCGCCGTCGTGGTCGGCGTGCTCAGCGCGGGCGTCACGGCGTCCGGCGTCCGGTTCGCGTTCCAGCTGCTGCTCCAGGTCTACGAGGACCCCTCGCGGCAGGTCATCAGCGCGGAGCTGGCCAGCGGGGCCGTGGTCGCGTGGATCGCGGCCACCATGGGCCTGGCCGCGATGCTGTCCCAGCGCAAGCTGCGCACCGAGGTCGCCGAGCGCGCGCAGGCGCGGCTGCAGATCGAGCTGGCGCTCGCCGCGCTGCAGCACGAGGAGGTGCGGGTCCGGCGCGAGGTCGCCGAGGGCCTGCACGGGAGCATGCAGCAGCGGCTGGTCCTGGTCGTCGCGCGGCTGGACGCGCTGCTCGCGGAGCTCGGGGAGGCGGGCGACCGGCGCGCCGTCACCGCCGAGGACGTCGCGCTGCTGCGCGAGGTGCGCGAGCAGATCGAGACCGTGCGCGAGGCCGACGTCCGCACCACGAGCCGGATGCTCTACCCCGAGCAGCTCGAGGTCGGGATGGTCCCCGCGATCCGCGCGCTGCTCGGGCGCATCCCGCGCAGCGTGAACACGCGGCTGGGCGTCTCGGACGAGGTGCGGGTGGTCGACGACCCCGCGGACCCGCGGCTGACCCGCAGCGAGCGGCTGCTCGCCGTCCGCGTGGTCGAGGAGGCGATCAGCAACGCGCTGCGGCACGGCCAGGCGGAGGTCGTCGACGTGCGCGTCTCGCTGGTCGGCGGCGTGCTGGAGCTCCGGGTCTCCGACGACGGCCGCGGCTTCGGAGACGACGCGGGCACGCCGTCCGGGACCGCCCGGCTGGCGGACCGCCTGCGACTGGTCGGCGGCGACCTCCGCGTCACCTCCGTGCCCGGCGACGGCACCCAGGTGGTCGCTCTCCTTCCGGTGGAATCGATCCGGGACGCGGCGCGCTGACCTGCGGGGTTCTGTTTTTCACCCATCCGGTATGTCCGATTCGTCCTGCTAAATGTTGCAAGGTCGGTGTTGACGTGCAGTCACGGGGGTGCTGCCACCCAGGAAGCGCGTTCCGGGGGGTGGTGCGGCGGCCCTAGGGTGCGCGAGCCGCGACCGCCGGGACCCCCTGCTCCGACGACGCGGACCAGCGCCCCCGCCCCCCGGCTCCGCGGGCCGCGCCGGACCCCCCGAGCCGCGCCCGTCCAGGAGTGCCATGTCCGTGACCACCGCCCCCGCCCCCGCGCCCGCCGGCGCGCCCGCCGCCGCCCCGCGCCGGAACGTGCGCCGCAAGGTCGTCGCCCTCACCGTCGCCGGGCTCGGCATCGCCGGCCTGGGCCTCGCGTCCGCCGCGCAGCTCAACCTCACCGCCGGCGCGCTCGGCGCGGGCACCACCGTCGTGGCGTCCTGCGACTCCAACGGCGTGGCCGTCGCGTTCACCAACGCGTTCACCACCTCGGTCAAGGGCTACACGGTCAGCCAGGTCACCCTGAACGACGTCGCCGCGGGCTGCCAGGGCCAGAGCATCGGGATCGACCTGCTGAACACGGACCCGACCGACGGCTCCACCGGCGCCTCGGTCAGCCACCTCACCGGCACCGTCCCCCAGGGCGGCGGCAGCGTCACCCTCTCCGTCACCGGCGCGGTGAAGGCGGCCGACGTCAAGGGCGTCGCCGTCGTCATCGCCGGCTGACCCGGGCGCACCATCCGCGCCCGCCGTGCCGCGGCCGCCGGCGCGGGCAGCACGTCTGCCCCGCGCCGGCGCCTCGGCGTGCCCGGGCGCGGGCGCGTCCCCGGGCTGCGGCGGGACGCCGGGTCGTCGGGTGCCGAGCGCGCCCCGCTGACCCGGCGCGAGCGCGCCCGGGGCGTGCTCGGCTGGGCCGTCACGGCGGCGCTCGTCGGGGTCCTGGTCTGGTTCGGCTGGCCCAGCACCCTGGGGGGCTGCACGACCCTGACCATCGTGTCCGGCCACTCGATGGAGCCCACCTACTACACGGGCGACCTCGTGGTCTCGCGCTGCGGCACCCCGGCCGCCGGCGACGTCGTGGTCTACACCCCGCCCGGGCTCGAGCGCGGCCGGATCATCCACCGGGTGGTCGGCGGGGACGCCGACGGCGGCTGGGTGATCCAGGGCGACAACAACGACTTCCTCGACCCGTGGCGGCCGCACGCCGGGGACGTGCTCGGCATCGCCCGGCTGCACGTCCCGGGGCTCGGCCGGGTGGCGTCGATCCTGCTGGACCCGTGGGCGTGGGCGTCGCTGCTCGTCGTCGCCGCGGGGGTGCTGCTGTGGCCCGCGCGCCCGGAGCCGGGCGGGGGCGGGGGCGAGGCGGGGTCGGCCGGTGCCGCGTCCGCGGACCCTGGGGTCGCCGGTGCTGCGTCCGCCGGTGCTGCGTCGGCCGGTGCCGCGCCCGTCGGCGCCCGGCCCGCCGACGCCCGGCCCGCCGACGCCCGGCCCGTCGCCGACGCACGCACCACCGCGGGTGCGGCCCCGTGAGCCCCGCCCGGCGCGCCGCGGCCCCCGCCGCCCTGCTCGTGGCGGTCGTCGCCGTGCTGGCCGCCCTCGCGCTCGCCCCGGCCAGCGCCGCCCGGCTCGCCGTGCGCGGCCCCTCCGTCACGACCGGCAGCGCCGCCCCGTGCGCGGCCACGGCCCTGGGCGCCGCCGCGGGCACCGCGACCGCGTCCGGCACCGCCACCCAGGTGGTGCTCTCCGGCGTCCCCGCGCCGTGCCGCGGCCAGGTGGCCACGCTGCGGCTCTACGCCGCCGACGGCACGGCCCTCGCCACCGCCGACACCTCCGCGACGCTCGCCGCGTCCGCCAGCACCGCCGTCACCGTCCCCTCCTACGCCGCCACCCGGGTGGCCGGCGTCGCGGTGACCGTGGGCACCTGGTCGCTGCCGGTGACCTGGACGGCGCCCGCCGGCACCGCGAGCGGCCCGGTGACGCCGGGCTCCGGCACGACGTTCGGCACCCTCACCTGGTCCCAGCTCGCGTCGTCCGGCACCCAGGCCTGCGTCACCGTCGACGTCTCCGGTGCGTCGGGGACCTCCTGGCGGATCGACCTGCACCTGCAGCAGCGGCCGTTCAACGGCCTGGCGTCGGGGTCCGGGTTCTCGGTCAGCCCGTGGTGGGCCGGCGTGCTGGACCCGTCGCCCGTCGACGGCGTGGTCTCGGTCGGTGCCCGGCCGGGGCAGGCGTCGTTCGCGACCGCGGCGGCCACCGTGACGATCTGCCACTACGGCCTGCCCGCGCCCGTCCACGACCCGGCGCTGACGTACACGCAGACCGCCGGCACCGTCACCGGCACGGGCGCCTGGGCGTGCCAGAGCACCACCGTCCGGGTCGCCGGGACGCCGCAGTTCTACGCCGGCTGGCGCGCGGACGTGGACGTGGCGCCGCTGGTCGCGTGGTTCGCCGCCCGCGGCCTGCGCGCCGACCTCACGACGCTGACCCCGCAGGGCAACTACACGGTCGCCGCGCAGGGCGGCACCACGTACCGGGTCACCCCGACGGCCTGGGACACCTGGGGCGTCCGCGACGACACCCCGCGCACGTTCGACCTCTGCGCCCGCACCTGACGCCCCGCCGGCCCCGCCGCCCACTCGCCGACCGCCCGCCCGCCGATCTGCGCCCGCCTGCCCACGCGCGCCCGCCGGCCCACGCGCGCCGCCGACCGCGAGGGGGTCACCGACACGTCGAGCGAGCATCCCCCTGGCGGGCGGGTGAGCGGGGTGCGCCGCGTTCGCCCGTCCGGGTGGAGCGCCGCTCCGGATGCTCAACCGGGCGCCCCGCCCGACGATGGGCTCGCCACAGGTCGACGGATCGACCGGGGCACGTCCACGGAGGGGGCGCCGATGGCGCACGAGCACGTCCGGGCCCGCCGCGCGGCGGGGGTCACGCTGGCGTGGCTGGGCTGCGCCGGCCTCGCCGTCTCGATGGCGCGCGCGATGACCTGGGAGGGCGGCGACGACGCCCCGGCGGGCGCGTGCGTGGTCAGCCGGATCTCGGTGGACTACGACGTCGACTACGTGCCGGGCCTCGGCGGCTACGGCGTCGTGGCGGCGTCGCTGTCGGACGTGCCGGACGACTGCGCGGGGCGGGAGGTCGCCGTCACGCTGCACGGGGCGGACGACGCCGCGCTCGCGGAGGCGCGCGCGCCGGTGACGTCGCCGACGACCACCGTGCGGGTGCCGGGCGACCCGGTGCCGGTCGAGCAGCTGGGCGGGGTGTCGCTCGCGCTGGTCACGGACGGCGACGCGGGACCCGGCGCGGGGCTGCTGCCCGCCGGCTGACCGCGGAGGCCCTCAGACCTCGGTCAGCGTCGGCAGCTTGGCCCGCCGGGTGTCGCCGGAGGAGGTGCCCCGCAGCCGCCGGGTCGCCCACGGGTAGGCGTACAGCCGCAGCCAGCGGGCGTCCTGGCGGGCCTGGACGGCGCGGGACGGCCGGGGGAGCGGCGTGAGCGGGGAGTCCCAGCCCGGGTCGTCCGGCGCGAGCCCGAGCGCGACCAGCGCCCCCTGCGCGACGCGGGCGTGCGCCTCGGAGGTGAGGTGGATCCGGTCGGGCGCCCACATCCGGATGTCGTGCAGGTGCCGCATGCCCCACAGGTCGAGCACGTGCGCCCCGTGCCGCCGGGCGATGGACCAGATGTGCGCGTTGTAGACGCCGACCCGCGGGCGGGTGGTGGAGACGATCGGCGACCCGGACGCGTCGAACCCGGTCGCGAGCAGCACGTCGGCGCCGGTGGCGCGGATCCGGGCGACCGCCTGCTCCAGGCCGTGCGCGAGCCGGTCCGGGTCCGCGGTCGGCCGGAGGATGTCGTTGCCGCCGCCGACGAGGCTGACCAGGTCGGGCGCCATCTCGAGCGCCTCGGGCACCTGGTCGACGACGATCGGACGCAGCAGCCGGCCGCGGATCGCGAGGTTCGCGTACTGCAGCGGCTCGGCGCCCGCGGCCCGCCGGCGCTCGGACAGCAGCCCGGCGAGCACGTCGGCCCAGCCGCGCACCGGCCCGTCCTCGCCGTGCGGGGTGTCCCACAGGCCCTCGGTGAACGAGTCGCCCACCGCGACGTACCGCCGCCACGGCGGGACGGCGGCCGGGTCGGGCGTCGTGCCGCCCGCCGTGCTGCGGTGCTGCGTGCTGTCCTGCGCTCTGTCCTGCGTCGGGGCCGTCGCCCCGGCCCCCTCGTGCGTCGTCACCCCCGCAGTGTGCCCCCGTCGCGGCCCGCGGTTCCAGGGAGATCCCCGGCAGGCGTCAGGGCAGCGACCAGTCGACCGGCTCCGCGCCCTGCTCGACGAGCAGCGCGTTCACGCGCGAGAACGGGCGGGAGCCGAAGAACCCGCGGCTCGCGGACAGCGGGCTGGGGTGCGGGCTCGCGACCACCGGGACGTCGCCGAGCGCGGGCGCCAGGGACTGCGCGTCCCGCCCCCACAGCACGGCCACCAGCGGCCCGCCGCGCGCGACCAGGGCCGCGATCGCCCGGTCGGTGACGGCCTCCCAGCCGCGGCCGCGGTGCGACGCGGGCTCGCCGGGCCGGACGGTCAGCACGCGGTTGAGCAGCATGACGCCCCGGTCCGCCCACGGGGACAGGTCGCCGGTGCTCGGCTGCGGCACCCCGAGGTCGGCGCGCAGCTCGGTGAAGATGTTGGCGAGGGACCGTGGCACCGGGCGCACGTCGGGCTGGACGGAGAACGACAGCCCCATCGGGTGCCCGGGCGTGGGGTAGGGGTCCTGGCCGACGACGAGCACCCGCACGTCGGCGAGCGGGCGGGTGAACGCGCGGAGCACGTCCGGGCCCGCCGGCAGGTAGTCGCGGCCCGCGGCGACCTCCGCCCGCAGGAACTCGCCGGCGGCGTGCACCAGGGGCTCGACCGGGGCGAGCGCCTCCGCCCAGTCGGGGGCCACCAGCTCGGACAGGGGTGCGGGCGTCACGGGGCCCGAGGCTAGCGGACCCCGGCGGGCGCCCACCGGTGCCGGGCCACCACCCACGGGGGCCGCCGGCGCGGTCCCGGAGGAATGACACGCCTGTGATTCCGGCCGTACGATGGCGCCGCACGACGGACGACGGGCGAGCGGGAGGAACGGGCACCGATGGACGCGACGGCGGAGCGCACGGCCGACCGGCCCGCCCTGGTGGCGGTCGAGGGCGGCGCGGACGACGCGGCGACCGGGCTGTCCGAGCGCGACCGCGAGGTCCTCGCCTTCGAGCGCCAGTGGTGGAAGTACGCGGGCGCCAAGGAGCAGGCGATCCGCGAGCTGTTCGACATGTCGGCGACCCGGTACTACCAGGTGCTCAACGCCCTGATCGACGCGCCCGCCGCGCTCGCGCACGACCCGATGCTGGTCAAGCGGCTCCGCCGGATGCGGTCCACCCGGCAGCGCGCCCGCAGCGCCCGCCGGCTCGGCACCGACGCCTGAGCCGCCGCCGACCGGCCCTCGATCGGCCGCAGAACGGCCGCTGACCGGCACCGCGGCGCGCGGCGCGTGCCGGGGTGGACAGGCCGAGCCGTTAGCCTGTCCGCCGTGACCAAGGCGAGCGACCGGTACCCCGAGGACGAGTTCGACGCCGAGCCGGCGCCCGACGCGCCGATCGGCGTGCACCGCGCGCCCCGCAGCTGGTGGAGCCGGTGGTGGCCGTTCGTCGCGGTGGTCGTCCTGGTCCCCGCCGTCACGGTCGGTCTCGTGGCGTGGGCGTCGTCGTGGGACGGCCGCCTGCCGGGGTTCGGCGACTCGTCCGAGCCGGCCGCCGCGGCGCCGAGCGAGCCGGAGTCGTCCGCGCCCGCCGAGGAGACGACGGAGGCCGAGGACCCGGGCGCCGAGGCCCCGGCGGAGACCGAGGAGCCGCCCGTCGAGGAGGAGCCGGCCCCCACGGCCGACCTCACCACGGACGTGCGCGTGCTCAACGCGTCGAACCGCTCGGGCCTCGCCGCGGGCGCGGCGGGCGACCTGGAGGACGCCGGCTTCACGGCGGTCACGACCGGCAACGGCAACGCCGGCGGTCTCCAGCAGACGACCGTCTTCTACGGCAGCGCCGACCTCGCGGCGACGGCGCAGCAGGTCGCGGACTCGCTCGGCATCGCCAACGTCGTCGAGGACGCGGGTACCGCGCCCGAGGGCGTCGTCGTCCTCCTGCTGGCGGACTTCGGGCGCTGACCCCTTCCGCCGGTCGGGGGGCGGGGCTAGTCTCGGCCGCGTCGCGGTGACCGCTCCCCAGCACCGGGGGAGGCCACGGCCCCTGCGTCGCACCGATCACGCCTTCTTCAGGAGCACGCATGCCGCAGGGAACCGTCAAGTGGTTCAACGCCGAGAAGGGCTACGGGTTCATCACCCCGGCCGACGGCGGCCAGGACCTGTTCGTCCACTTCAGCGCCATCCAGACCAACGGGTACCGCAGCCTCGAGGAGGGGCAGTCGGTGGAGTTCGAGGTCGGGCAGGGCACCAAGGGCCCGCAGGCCGAGCAGGTCCGCCCGCTCTGAGCCGGTCCCGGCGCCGAGGCGCCGCCGCGGGGCCGGGGCACGCCGCCCCGGTCCCGCGCCCGTCCCCCCGGCGTGCGGGGCGTCAGCCGTCGAGCGCCGTGACCGCCAGGACCACGCACGCCGCGGTCCAGGCGAGCGGGGCGACGGCCGCGGGCGACCCGTCCGCGAGCACCTTCTCCGGCAGCGCGCCCATCGAGGTGCGGTGCGCGTCCAGCCAGGTGAGCCGTTCGTGCGCCTGGGTGTCGTCGCCGTTGACGGCGGCCGTCAGCGCGTAGAGCGACGTCTGGGGCGTCCAGGAGATGCCGTCCTGCCGCCAGCCCGCGCCCGGCGCCAGCCCGCCCGCGGGGCGCGCCATCGCGGCCGCCGACGCCTGCCAGGCGTCCGCCGCCCCGGCCAGCGCCGACGGCTGGAACGGCGGCAGCGCGAACGCGCTCGCCGCGTCGGCCACGCCGCCGCTCGCGTACCGGCCGTAGGCGGTGTCGTCGCCGAACTCCCGCTCCACCGCCGCGCGGGTCCGCCCGGCGGCGTCCCGCGCCTCCCGGGCGGCCTGCGCGTCCCCGAGCAGGTCGAGGACCGGCCCCGCGGCCTCCAGCCCGGCCAGGAGCGGCGCCACGGTGCCGAGGGTCAGCTCGTCCTCGGCGACCTCCCAGTAGTCGGGCGAGGCCGGCGGCAGCCCGTCGCCCGCGACCAGCGCGACCGCGTGCGCGGCACCCCGGCGGACCAGCGGCGCGAGCTCGGCGGCCACCGCCGCCCGCTCCGCCTCGGGCGCGGCGGCCACCACCTGGCCGGCCGCCCACAGCGACCAGCCGGTGCCGTCCGTCTGCGGCGCCCGGTCGTCGGGCACGGCCCCGGAGCCGTCCGGCAGGTACCGGGCCTCGAAGGACCCGTCCGCGGCCTGCACGCGGGTCAGGAAGCCCAGCACCTCGCGCGCGTCGGCCAGGTGCCCCGTCCGGGCCAGGGCGACGGCGACGAACGACGCGTCCCGCGGCCACACGTACCGCCAGTAGGGCGTCCACGCCGCGACGGCGGCGCCGTCGTCCTGCACGAGCGTGTGCAGGTCCAGCAGGGCGTCGGTCACCATGTCGGCGTACGGGCCGTCCGCGCCGGGGACGGTGCCCGCGGCGAGCCAGGCCCGCTGCTCCGCGGCCAGGTCGTCGTCGGCCGTGGTGGCGGGGTCGACCTCGACGCGGGTGCCCTCGTGGAGCAGCGGCTGCCCGCCGGCCGGGACCAGCTCCGGCCCCGCCGGCGTCGCGACGACGCCCTCGCTGTACAGGTCGATCGTGCGGGTGCGCGGGCCGGTCGCGCCCCAGGCCACCAGCACCGCGGCGAGGGACGCCAGCACGACGGCGGCGACGAGGGGGCGGCGGTGCATGCCCGGCAGGCTATCCGGCCGGGCGCCGGGGTCGGTCGCGGGTCCGGCCGGCGGCTGTCCGCCGAGGGCGGAGCGCCTTGCACTCGATGGGGTCGAGTGCTAACCATGTGCTTAGCACTCTCGGGTCGAGAGTGACAGAATGACAACCCAGGCCGACCAGGTGAGGTCCGCCGCCCGACGGGACATGACCGCCGGGCCGGCGCGGCCGTCCGTCGCGGGCACCGACCGGCCGAACCACGAGCCAGAGTGAAGGATCGATAGCCCCATGGCCAAGATCATTGCCTTCAACGAGGAGGCCCGTCGCGGCATCGAGCGGGGTCTCAACACCCTCGCCGACACCGTCAAGGTCACCCTCGGCCCCAAGGGCCGCAACGTCGTCCTGGACAAGAAGTGGGGCGCCCCCACGATCACCAACGACGGTGTCTCCATCGCCAAGGAGATCGAGCTCGAGGACCCGTTCGAGAAGATCGGCGCGGAGCTCGTCAAGGAGGTCGCCAAGAAGACGGACGACGTCGCGGGCGACGGCACCACCACCGCCACCGTGCTCGCCCAGGCGCTCGTGCGCGAGGGCCTGCGCAACGTCGCGGCCGGCGCCAACCCGATCGCCCTCAAGCGCGGCATCGAGCAGGCCGTCGAGGCCGTCACCGCCGCCCTGCTGGACCAGGCGAAGGAGATCGAGACCAAGGAGGAGATCGCCGCCACCGCGTCCATCTCCGCCGGCGACACCGCCATCGGCGAGCTCATCGCCGAGGCCCTCGACAAGGTGGGCAAGGAGGGCGTCATCACGGTCGAGGAGTCCAACGCCCTCGGCCTGGAGCTCGAGCTCACGGAGGGCATGCGCTTCGACAAGGGCTTCCTGTCGGCGTACTTCGTGACCGACCCGGAGCGCCAGGAGGCCGTCCTCGAGGACGCCTACGTGCTGCTCGTCGAGTCGAAGATCTCGAACGTCAAGGACCTGCTGCCGCTGCTGGAGAAGGTCATCCAGTCCGGCAAGCCGCTGTTCATCGTCGCCGAGGACGTCGAGGGCGAGGCCCTGGCCACGCTCGTCGTCAACAAGATCCGCGGCACCTTCAAGTCGGTCTCCGTCAAGGCGCCCGGCTTCGGCGACCGCCGCAAGGCGATGCTGCAGGACATGGCGATCCTCACGGGTGGCCAGGTCGTCTCCGAGACCGTCGGCCTCAAGCTCGACACCGTGGGCCTCGAGGTCCTCGGCCAGGCGCGCAAGGTCGTCGTGACCAAGGACGAGACCACGATCGTCGAGGGTGCGGGCGACGCGGCGCAGATCCAGGGCCGCGTGAACCAGATCCGTGCCGAGATCGAGAACTCGGACTCGGACTACGACCGCGAGAAGCTCCAGGAGCGCCTCGCCAAGCTGGCCGGCGGCGTGGCCGTCATCAAGGCCGGCGCGGCGACCGAGGTCGAGCTGAAGGAGCGCAAGCACCGCATCGAGGACGCCGTGCGCAACGCGAAGGCGGCCGTCGAGGAGGGCATCGTCGCCGGTGGTGGCGTGGCGCTCATCCAGGCCGGTGCCGTGGCGTTCGAGAAGCTCGAGCTCGAGGGCGACGAGGCGACGGGCGCGAACATCGTGAAGGTCGCGATCGACGCCCCGCTCAAGCAGATCGCCGTGAACGCGGGCCTCGAGGGCGGCGTCGTGGCGGAGAAGGTGCGCAACCTCCCCTCCGGCCAGGGCCTCAACGCCGCGACCGGCGTGTACGAGGACCTGCTGGCCGCGGGCGTCAACGACCCGGTCAAGGTCACGCGCTCCGCGCTGCAGAACGCGTCGTCCATCGCGGCGCTGTTCCTCACCACCGAGGCGGTCGTCGCCGACAAGCCGGAGAAGGCCGCTCCGGCCGGCCCGGCCGACGGCGGCATGGGCGGCATGGACTTCTGAGTCCCGCCGCAGCGGGGCGCGTGAGCGCCCCCCACCGCGCCTGAACGGGCCGGTCACCCCCCGGGGTGACCGGCCCGTTCTGCGTCCGCGCCCGGGCGCCGCGCGCCCCTCGCGCCGCGCCCGCGCCCCGCGCGCCGCCACCCCGCCGAGGTGGCAACTCTCGGCTGTACCGCCCGCACCCGCACAGCCGAGAGCTGCCATCTCGCCGAACCTGCAGAGTCGGACTGTGCGCGGCCGGTCACGCGCAGGCGCGTAGTGGAGAGTCGGCGAAGGGGGCGCGGGGGTCAGCGAAGGGCGCAGGCGCGCAGTGGAGAGTCGGCGAAGGGGGCGCGCGGGTCAGCGGGGGTCGCGCGGGCGGTCAGTGCGTGTGGCGCGGGCGGGCGTGGGCCGGGATCCGCAGGCCGCTCGCGCGCAGGCGGCGGATGAGCTCGCCCGCCGACACCGGGACCGCCCCCAGCGCCACGAGCTCCGCGTGCTTCTCGTCCGGGACGTCGTAGTGGTCCAGGTCGAACGCGCGCCGGGGGAGGCCGGCGCGCTCGGCGAACGCGTGCAGCTCGGCGAGCGAGGCGTCGCTCACGAGGTGCGACCAGTACCGGCCGTGCCGGGGCCAGAGCGGCGGGTCGACGAGGACCGTCACGCCCCGGGCCGGACGGGGTGCCGCTCGGCGACCGCGCCGGCCGCGGGCGCTTCCGCGACCTCGCCCGCCGCGTCGAGCTCGGCCAGCACCTTCTCCAGCTTGTGCAGCTCGGCGCCGAGGTTCTGCCGCGCGGGCTCCTCCCACGCCGCGCCCAGCGGGCTGACGAACAGGCTGGGCCGCTTGAGCAGCTTGCGCACGATCCGCTCCCGGGCGCGCAGGTAGTCCTGCACCGGGATGTCGGCGTACTCCTCGCGCACGTCGTGCAGGTACGCCTTGTAGCGCTGCGGCTCGGCGGCCAGCATCGCCAGGTCGGCGTCGCAGAGCACCGCGCAGTCGAAGTCGGTCGGGTCGGCGACGTGCCGCACCAGGGCGATGACCATCTGGTGCACGCGCTCGACGCGCTCGGCCGGGACGCCGAGGTCGGTGAGCTGCTCGCGCGCCAGCCGGGCCGAGGCGACCTCGTCCTCGCCGCCGCGGTTGGCGTACGCGGCGACCTGGCGGCCGTCGAACACGGCGCCGTGGTACCAGGCGGCGAGCCGGACCAGGTCGGGCTCGTGGGTCTCCTCGGCGAGCTCGTCCACCCGGGCCAGCACGTCGGTCAGGTGCCGGAGGTTGTGGTACGTCCGGCCGGGGCCGGTCCACCGCTCCACGAGGTCGGAGCCGACCGCCCGGATCGCGTCCTCGGGTGCGGTCGCACCCGCCCCCTTCGCGCTGCGGACGAACGCGGACAACAGCCACTGTGGCGCGTCGTAGACGCCCATGGGAACAGCCTCACTGCGACAGACGACCCTGCTCGGACGCGCCATCGTAGACCCATCCGGACGGGGTTCCGCCACGGCACCGCCGTCAGCCGACCGGGTGGTCCTCGGCCTGGTCGGCAGGCGCCGTGCCACCCGGTCCGCCGTCCGCCGCGGGGAGGGCGACCCGGATGGTCGCCCCGCCGCCCGGGGTCTGCGTGATCGCGACGTCGCCGTGGTGCGCCTCGACGATCGCCGCGACGATCGCCATGCCGAGGCCCGCGCCGCCGCCGGTGCCGTCGCCCTCGCGGGTGCGGCTGGCGTCGACCCGGTAGAACCGCTCGAACACCCGCGCGGCGTGCTCCGGGGCGATGCCGGGGCCGTGGTCGCGGACCTCGAGGACGACGCGGTCGCCGACCCGGCCCACGCCGAGCTCGGCCGGGGTGCCCGCCGGGGTGTGCCGGGCGACGTTGCCGACCAGGTTCGCGACGACCTGGCGCAGCCGGGCCTCGTCGCCGGCGACGACCGTGGCGGGCGGCGCGCCGTCGGGGCCCGGGGCGGCGGCGTCGGCCAGCGGACCCACCCGGACCTCCCGCGTGGGGTCGATGGCCCGGAGGTCGTGCGCGGCGTCGGTCGCGAGCACCGCCAGGTCGACCGGCTCCGTGCGGCCGGGCCGGTCGGAGTCCAGCCGGGCGAGCGCGAGCAGGTCCTCGACCAGCCCGCCCATCCGGGTCGCCGACTGCTCGATGCGCCGCATGGTGTCGTCGACCTGGTCCTTCTCGGTCAGGGCGCCCATCCGGTAGAGCTCGCCGTAGCCGCGGATGGCGGCCAGCGGGGTGCGCAGCTCGTGCGACGCGTCGGCGACGAACCGGCGCATCCGCTCCTCGGACCGGGTGCGGGCGTCGAAGGCGGTCTCGATCTGGGCGAGCATCGAGTTCAGCGCGGCGCCCAGCCGGCCGACCTCGGTGGTCTCGGGGGCGGGCGGGACGCGCTGCGACAGGTCGCCGGCGGCGATCTGGGCGGCGGTGCCCTCGATCTCGCGCAGCCCGCGCAGCGAGCGGCGGACGGCCCAGGTGGCGACGACCGCCCCGATGACGAGGATCGCGACGGCGCTGGTCCAGAGCAGGAACGCGGCCTGCCGGACGGTCTTCTGGACGTCCGCCAGCGGCTCGGCGTACATCACGTACCCGATCGTCGTGCCGTGCAGGCGCATGGGCGCCACGGCGACCCGCCAGGTCGCGCCCCGCTCCGAGCTGCCGACGGTGGTCGTCGTGGTGCGGTCGAGCGCGTCGAGGTCGACCGCCGGGAGCCGCGGCGAGCCCTCCGTCTCGAGCGTCGTTCCCTGCGGGGTGAACGTGGTCGACGACCCGAGGATCCGGACGGCGAGGGCGAAGTCGCGGTCGCCCCAGGACTGCAGGGTGACGCCGTCGAGGCTGTTGCCGCCCTCCTGGTACGCCTTGTACAGGCCCTCGCGGGACGTCTCGGCCTGCACCCGCAGGCGGTCGTCCACCTGCTCGACGAGGAACCCGGACAGGGACGTCGTGGTGATCGCGCCCGCGAACGAGAGGCCCAGCGCGAGCAGCGCCGTCGTGATCCCGACGAGCCGCGCGAGCAGGGGCGTGCGCGTCCAGACGTCGCGGACCCGGCGCACCACGCCGTCGGCGAGGCCCTCGCGCGCGGGCCTGGTCTCCGTCGGGGCGTCGCCCGCGGGGCGCTCGGACGTCGCGTGCTCCTCCGACGTCGTGGTCACGACCCGCTCGGCCGGCGCAGCATGTACCCCACGCCGCGCTTCGTCTGGATGAGGGCGTCCACCTTGGAACCGTCGGGGCGCTCGACCTGGTCGACCTTGCGCCGCAGGTAGGAGATGTACGACTCGACGATGTTCGCGTCGCCACCCCAGTCGTACTGCCAGACGTGGTCGAGGATCTGCGCCTTGGACAGCACGCGGCCCGGGTTGAGGAGCAGGTAGCGCAGCAGCTTGAACTCGGTGGGGGACAGGTCGACGACCTGCCCGGCCCGGCGGACCTCGTGGCTGTCCTCGTCGAGCTCGAGGTCCTCGTAGGACAGCACGCTGGTGGACGCGACCTCGGCCTGGGTGCGGCGCAGGATCGCCCGGATCCGCGCGACGACCTCCTCCAGGCTGAACGGCTTGGTGACGTAGTCGTCGCCGCCCACGGTCAGGCCGGTGATCTTGTCGGCGGTGTCGTCGCGCGCGGTGAGGAACAGCACCGGGACGTGCTGGCCCTTGTCGCGCAGCCGGCGGGTGACGGTGAACCCGTCCATGTCGGGGAGCATGACGTCGAGCACCAGGAGGTCGGGCTGCACCTGCTTGGCGAGGCGGAGGGCGGCGCCGCCGTCGGCGGCCGCGTGCACCTCGAAGCCGGCGAAGCGCAGCGAGGTGGCGAGGAGCTCGCGGATGTTCGGCTCGTCGTCCACGACGAGGAGCGTCGCCTCGGGGGTGCGGTCTGCTGCGGTCACGGTTCCAGTGTGCTCCTCGACCCTGGAGGATTCCTGGGAGCGAACTGGTCGTGCCGGGATCGCGGTACCGTACCGCCCCGTGAGTGCAGCCGATTCTCCCACCGGTTCCCTGACGCCCGTCGTGACCGTCGTCCAGCTCGACGCCGCGGTGCCGCTCGACCGGTTCGCCGACCACCTCGACGGGGTGGACGTCCGCCTGGTCCGCGCGTACGCGGGCGAGCAGCCGGGCGACGCCGACCGCCTCGACGGCCTGATCGTGCTCGGCGGGAACATGTCCGCCCACGACGAGCACGAGCCCGGCATCCCCGCGACCCGCGCCCTGCTGGCCGACGCCGCGCGCGCCGGCGTGCCGACCCTCGGCATCTGCCTGGGCGCCCAGCTGCTCGCCGTCGCCACCGGCGGCCGGGTCGACGTCGCCGCCCCTCCCGGGCGCGAGGCCGGCGTCGTGGACGTGCGCTGGCGCCCCGAGGCCGCGGCCGACCCGCTGCTGGGGCCCCTGGCCGCGGACGCCGAGCGCGCCGGGACCCGCAGCACCCCGATGCCGACCATGCACGCGGACGCGGTCGTCGACCTGCCGCGGAACGCCACCTGGCTGGCCGCCTCCCGCACCTACCCGTACCAGGCGTTCCGGGTCGGGGACGCGGCGTGGGGCGTGCAGTTCCACCCCGAGGCCTCGCCCGAGCTGATGGACGCCTGGTCCGCGGACGCGGGCGACGCCCCGGAGGAGCGGGCCGCCATCGCCGAGGCCGTCGCGGCCGCGGACGACGTGGTGCGCGCCGAGGGCGCGCGGATCGCGCGGGCGTTCGCCGGCCTGGTGGCCGTGCGCGCCGCGGAGCGCACCGCCGCCTGACCCTCGACGACGCGACGGCCCGGCACCCCGGCGAACGGGGTGCCGGGCCGTCCTGCGTGCGCCGGGCTCAGGCCTCGATCTGCGGCGTCACCGGGGTGCTGCCGAGCTGCTGCGGCTGGCCGCCGCCCTTGAGCGCGGCGAGCCGGGCCTCGATCTCGATCTGCGCGCCGTCGGCCTCGAGCTCGGCGAACTGCGAGTCCAGCGAGGACGCGGCGATCTCGGCCTGGCCCATCGCGAGCGCCTCCTCGCGGCGCACCTTCTCCTCGAACCGGGCGAGCTCGCTGGTCGGGTCGAGCACGTTGATCGACGAGATCGCGGTCTGCACCGTCTGCTGCGCCTGGGCCGACTTCTGCCGGGCCACCAGGGTGTCGCGGCGCTGCTTGAGCTGGCCGAGCTTGTCCTTCATCTGGGCCAGGCCGGACTTGAGCTTGTCGACCGTCTCGCGCTGGGAGGCGATCAGCGGCTCGGCGTCGCGGACCTCGCCCTCGGCGGCGATCTGCTTGCCGAGCGCGACCTTGGCCAGGTTGTCGAACTTGTCGGCGTTCGTGGCGTCACCGGCCTGGCGGTACTGGTCGGCGCGCGCCGACGCGGCGAGGGCCTTGCTGCCCCACTCGCGGGCCGCGGCGACGTCCTCGTTGTAGTCCTGCTCGGCGAGGCGCAGGTTGCCGATCGTCTGCGCGATGGCCTTCTCGGCCTCGGCGATCGAGTTCGTGTAGTCCCGGACGAGCTGGTCCAGCATCTTCTGGGGGTCCTCGGCCTGGTCGATCAGCGCGTTGATGTTCGCCCGCGCGAGCTGGGTGATCCGGCCGAAGATGCTCTGCTTCTCGGTCATCGCCTGGTGCCTCTCTCGTGTCTTGCGTCTGCCGAACATGTCCTAGAACCCGCCCCCGCGGCCACCGCCGCCGAAGCCGCCACCGCCGCCGCCGAACCCGCCGCCGCGACCCCCGCCGCCGAAGCCGCCGCCACCGCCGCCCCAGCCGCCGCCGTGCGCACCGCCGCCGCCCCAGCCGCCGCCACCGCCGCGCAGGATCGAGTCGATGAGGATGCCGCCGAGCACCATGCCCCCGATGTCGCCGAGGCCGCCACCGCCGCCCCGGTTGCCCGGGCCGCCGCGCCGCTGCTGGTCGTACCAGTCGACGTCGCGCTGGGCGAGCTGCTGGGCCTCCCGCACGAGCCGGTCGGCCTGCTGCGCCTGCCCGAGCGCGGCCTCGGGGTCGGTGTCCCGCTGGTCGACCGCGGCGCGGAACATCCGGCCCGCCTCCGCCAGCCGGGTGCGCGCCTCGGGGCCGACGGCGCCGCGCCGGGTCTCGATGTAGTCGGTGGTGCCACGCAGCGCGGAGTCGACCCGGCCGAGCGTCTGGTCGAGCAGCTGGCGGGCGCGGCCGGCGCGGTCCTGCGCCTCGCGCATCGGGGCGAGGGTCCGGTCGATCGCGGCCTCGGCGTCGGTGAGCGCGGCCAGGGCGGCCAGCGGGTCGCCGTCGCCCGACCGCGCGGCCCGGCCGGTGGCGATCGCGGCGCGCGCGGCCTCGGCGCGGGCGGACACCTCGGGGTGCTGCGGGGCGAGCCGCTCGGCGTCGTCGACGTCGGAGGAGATGGACGCGATCGCCGCGTCCAGGCGCGAGCCGATGGTGGCGAGCTCGGTGCCGGCGCGGTCCACGGCGTCGAGGAGCTTCGCGACCTGGCCGAGCGCCTCCTCGGCGGCGCGGGCGTACCGGACGGCGACGCCGCGGTCCCCGGCGGCGACGGCCGCGCGCCCCTGCTCGAGCGCGGTGCCGACCTCGGCCAGCAGCGCGAGCGCCTGGTCCGGGTTGCCCGTGACCGACGTCAGCGCGTCCGCCGGGTACCGGGCGGCGAGCGTGCCGAGCGTCGCGCGGGCCGCCTCGACCCGGGCGCGCAGCTCGGTCGCGGTGCGCTCGTGCGCGTCCAGGGCCTCGCCGGCGCGGGACTCGACGTCGCGCAGCCGGTCGAACGCCTCCTTCTGGGCGTCGAGCGCCGCCGAGGCGGAGCCGACCACGTGCAGGATCCGGGTCGCGGTCTCCCGGACCTGCGGCTCGGTGTCCGGGACGTCGTCGTCGAGGGTCTGCCGCAGGCGGAACGCCTCGGTCACGTCCGCCTTCGCGCGGGTGAGCACCTGCTCGAACTCGCGGGTGGCGTCCGGGCCGAACTGCGCCTGCGCGAACCCGAGCTCCTGCTCCGAGGCGCGCAGCGCGTCGTCGATGCCGACCAGCGCGGAGGCCGAGCGGCGGTCGAGCTCGGCGGTCGGCAGCGCGGCGAGCTCGCCGGCCGGGCCGCCGGGGACCTGCGGGCCGCCCGGGAAGCGGCCGGGTGCGCCGGCGCCCATCCGCTCGCGGGACGCGCGGCGGCGGGACGACGCCCACGCCGCGGCGGTGATCGCGGCGATGACGACCAGGCCGCCGACGAACAGCCAGCCCAGCGCGGAGCCGCCCCCGCCGCCGGTCGCGGCCTCGCGGACCCCGTCGGCCGCGGTCACCGCGGCGCCGGCCCAGTCGTCCTCGCTCAGGTGGTCCTCGACGTCCGCGGCGATCCGGTCCAGGTCGCCGCCGGACAGGCCGGGGACCTCCTGCGGGGCGAGCACGTAGGACCGCTGCTCCGTGGCGACGGCGAGCACGAGGTCGTTCGAGCCCAGGCCGGTCAGCTCCGCGGTCTGGTCCACCCAGGAGATGCGCTCGGTGCTGAACTCGTCCACGTACACGACGTACAGCTGGTACTGCGTCTCGTCCGACAGCTGGTCCAGCGCCGCCTGCACGGTCGCCTCGTCGCCACCCGACAGCGCGCCGACCTGGTCGGTGATCTCGCCGGTCAGGGCCTGCGGGTCGGCCGCGGCGAGCGGCGGCGCGGCCGGCACGGCGGCCACCGCCGGGGCGGCTCCGGCGAGCAGCGGGGCGGCGAGCAGCGCGGAGAGGAGCGGGACGGCGGCTGACCAGCCACGGGACGACGACGGCACCCGACGATCCTTTCTCAGGGCGTGCACCCCTCGCAACGACACGGCCCGCCCGGTGGTTCCCGGGCGGGCCGTGCGGCGGGGATCCCCCGGGAGGTCACCCGGTCAGGCCGGCTCCTCCGTCGCCTGCTCCAGGTCCTCGGCGTCGACGATCCGGTACGCGTACCCCTGCTCCGCGAGGAACCGCTGCCGGTGCGCCGCGAAGTCCTGGTCGACGGTGTCCCGCGCGACCACGGCGTAGAAGTGCGCGGTGCGGCCGTCGCCCTTGGGGCGCAGCAGCCGGCCGAGGCGCTGGGCCTCCTCCTGGCGGGAGCCGAACGACCCG
Organism: Cellulomonas sp. EB106-03-03-XG116; assembly: GCF_058792015.1. Lineage (NCBI taxonomy): Bacteria > Bacillati > Actinomycetota > Actinomycetes > Micrococcales > Cellulomonadaceae > Cellulomonas > Cellulomonas sp. EB106-03-03-XG116. The sequence continues at coordinate 1,986 of NZ_JBYTEP010000039.1, read as the reverse complement.
GACACCTGGATGGCGACGGACGCCTCGGGCAGGTCGATCGAGAAGTTCGCGACCTTGGACACCACCAGCGTCGAGATCTCCCCGGCGCGGAACGCGTCGAACAGCCGCTGCCGCTCGGTCACCGACGTCCCGCCGGTGATGACCGGGGCGTCGATGTCGGCCGCGAGCTCCTCGAGCTGGTCGATGTACTGGCCGATGACCAGCAGCGGCTCGCCGCGGTGCTTCGCCACGAGGCGCTTGACGACCTCCGTCTTGCCGGGGGCGCTGGCCGCGAGGCGGTACTTGTCCTCCGGCTCGGCGGTCGCGTAGAGCATCCGGTCGCGCTCGGGCAGGGTCAGCCGCACCTCGACGCAGTCGGCGGGCGCGATGTAGCCCTGCGCCTCGATGTCCTTCCACGGGGCATCGTACCGCTTCGGGCCGATCAGGCTGAACACCTCGTCCTCGCGGCCGTCCTCGCGCACCAGGGTGGCGGTGAGGCCGAGGCGGCGGCGCGCCTGGAGGTCGGCGGTCATCCGGAAGATCGGCGCCGGCAGCAGGTGCACCTCGTCGTAGACGATGAGGCCCCAGTCGCGGGCGTCGAGCAGCTCGAGGTGCGGGTAGACGCCCTTCCGCTTGAGCGTGAGCACCTGGTACGTCGCGATCGTGACCGGCCGGATCTCCTTGCGGGAGCCGGAGTACTCGCCGATCTCGTCCGGGGTCAGCGAGGTGCGCCGGATCAGCTCGTCGCGCCACTGCCGCGCGGACACCGTGTTGGTGACGAGGATCAGCGTGGTGGTCTTGGACCGGGCCATCGCGGCGGCGCCGACGAGCGTCTTGCCCGCGCCGCAGGGGAGGACCACGACGCCGGAGCCGCCGTGCCAGAACCCGTCCGCCGCCTCGGCCTGGTACGGCCGCAGCTGCCACGGACGCGGGGCGCCGTCGGTGCCGACGTTCGACTCGCCGGAGGTGTCGAGGTCGATCGGGTGCGCCTCGCCGTCGACGTAGCCGGCGAGGTCCTCGGCGGGCCAGCCGAGCTTGAGCAGCGCCTGCTTGAGCGTGCCGCGCTCGGAGGCGTGCACCACGACGTCGTGCTCGTCGATCCGCTCGCCGACCAGGCCGGCGGTGCGCTTGGACCGCAGCACCTCGGCCATGACGGCGGCGTCGAGGGCGTGCAGCACCAGGCCGTGCACGGGGTGCGCGACGAGCTGCAGCCGCCCGTACCGGGACATGGTCTCGGCGACGTCGACCAGCAGCGCGTGCGGCACCGGGTACCGGGAGTACTCCAGGAGCGTGTCGACGACCTGCTCGGCGTCGTGGCCCGCCGCCCGGGCGTTCCACAGGCCCAGCGGGGTCAGCCGGTAGGTGTGCACGTGCTCGGGCGCGCGCTCCAGCTCCGCGAACGGGGCGATCGCGCGGCGGCAGGCCTCCGCCTGGTCGTGGTCGACCTCGAGCAGGAGGGTCTTGTCGCTCTGGACGATCAGGGGTCCGTCGGTCATGCGGTGTCCGTCCTCCGGGGGTCGGCTGCTGCGTCGTCGTCGGCCGGCTCGGTACCCGCCGCGTCGACCGGGGTGACCGCGGCGACGCGGTGGGCCGCGACCACGATCTCGGCGTCCCGGGCGGTGTCCACCACGCGCACCCGTCCGCCGTCGACCCGGACCGGCAGCACCCGCCGCCGCTCCAGGGCGCCGCGCGAGCCGACCACGTCCAGCCACACCTCGGTGTGCCCGGCCGCCGCCTCGCGCAGCAGCCCCAACGCCTCGGCGGGGTCGGCTGTTCCCGCGGAGGGGCGCGGGCCGCCGCGGGTCCCCGTCGCACCTCGCTCGGCGCGCGCGGCCGCCGTGGCCGCGGCGACGCCGGACGCGCGGTCGCGCAGCGTGGGGGAGCCGTCCGCGCCGGCACGCGCCGCCGTCCCGGCTGCCCCGGGCGCCCCGGCCGCCGAGGCGCCCGCGGCCCCGCCACTGTCTCTTATACCCACCTGACGCTGCCGACGAAGGCAGTGGAGTGTAG